>JASFJP010000169.1:0-8646 GCA_050121225.1 Desulfobacterales bacterium | reverse complement strand
GCCGGACAGTACCGGCTGTCTTATACGGTCACCGATTCCGCAGGACATCGCATTGAAGGCGGCTATATCTTCACCGTCCGCGGACGGGGCGACGATGGCGCCGACCACCGCTTTGCAAAAATCGAACTCATCACCGATAAACGCGAATACAAACCCGGAGACACCGCCCAGCTACAAATCAACACCGACCGCCAAGGAGCTGCCGTGGTTTTATTTGTGCGCCCTGCCAACGGCGTCTACTTAGCGCCCAGAGTCATCCACATGACCGGCAAAAGTGCGATCGAAGAAATTGTCATTACCCCAAAAGACATGCCTAACCTCTTTGTGGAAGCCTTCAGCGTATACGATGCCAAAATCCACAGCGAAATGCGTGAAATTGTGGTTCCTCCCGAAAAGCGTGTGCTGAATGTCAAAGTCAGCCCTTCTCAGCCGGCCTATCAACCCGGCCAGGCTGCCAAAGTCAAACTTGAAGTCACCGATTATTTTGGCGAACCGTTTGCCGGCACGGCCGCGGTTACCGTCTATGATCGCTCGGTGGAATATATTTCCGGGGGATCCAATGTGCCAGAAATCCGGGAATTTTTCTGGAAATGGCGCCGCAGCCATAATCCGAATACGGAATCCAATCTGACGCGCTGGTTTTACAACCTTTTGCGAAAAGGCGAAGTCCCCATGCGAAATATCGGTATTTTCGGCCATCTGGTTGAATTCGAACGGGATAGCGACGCCGCTAGATTGGACGATGAATTCAAATCCGCCTCACGTTCTGACCTGCGACCCGCTGCCGCCGAACCGCAAATGGCAATGGAAGAGGCAGACGTGGCCGGTCAAAGTGCGCCCGCTAAAATGCGTCTTGCTAAAAAAGAGGCTGGCAAACAATCAGTGAATGCCCAAAAGGGCCTGGTCACGCCGACGGTGCGCAAAGCATTTGCCGATACGGCGTTTTGGGCCGGCAACATTATTACGGACCAGCGCGGTATGGCTGAAATTGATTTTAAAATGCCCGAAAATCTTACCGGCTGGAAAGTCAAGGTGTGGGCCATGGGACACGGCACCCGAGTTGGCGAAGGGTCGGCGGAGGTCGTAACTCACAAAAACCTGGTCCTGCGTTTGCAGGCACCGCGATTTTTCATCGAAACCGATGAAGTCGTATTATCTGCCAATGTCCACAACTATTTAAAAACAAAAAAATCCGCCCGGGTGCAGCTTGAATTGGAAGGGGGCTGCCTGGGACTCATCCAGGGCCAAAACGCTACGCAGTCGGTGAGCATCGCTGCAAACGGTGAAAAACGTGTCGACTGGCGCGTAAAGGTGCTCAAACAGGGTGAAGCCGGTATCCGCATGAAAGCACTGACCGATGAAGAGTCCGATGCTATGGAAATGCGCTTTCCCGTATATGTGCACGGCTTTCTTAAACAAATCCCCCAAAGTGGTGTCATCCGCCCCATTGAAACAAAGGCTGTCCTATCTTTTAATGTCCCGGCGGAACGGCGGGTGGCCGACTCCAGGCTGGAGCTGCGGTATTCCCCCACCCTTGCCGGCGCCATGGTCGATGCCCTGCCTTATCTAACCAGCTACCCATACGGATGCACCGAACAGACCTTGAACCGGTTCATACCGACTGTCATCACCCAGCATACACTCAGACGCATGGGGTTGGATCTAAAACAGATTCGAGACAAATTAACCAACCTCAATGCCCAGCAAATCGGTGATGACCGCCAACGTACAAAGCAATGGAAGCGCTATGACCATAATCCTGTCTTTGATGAAGAGACCGTCGCTGATATGGTTTCCCGGGGGATAAAGCGACTTGCCGATATGCAATTGTCAGACGGCGGCTGGGGGTGGTTCAGCGGCTACGGTGAAAAATCCTATCCGCACACAACTGCCCTAGTCATCCACGGCCTGCAGATTGCTCAGAAAAACAATGTGGCGGTTCCCGGCGCAATGATGGCATCCGGTGTGCAATGGCTACAAAACTATCAGGCCAGAGAACTCGCTCGTCTGAAACGATGGGATCAGGAAAAGAAAAACGGTAAATCCCATGCCGACGATATGGACGCCTTTGTTTATATGGTGCTCGTGGATGCAGCTCATGAACAGCAAAATATGCGCACCTATCTCTATCGGGACCGCAACCGATTATCCGTGTACGCCAAGGCCATGTTTGGAATGGCACTGTACCGGATCGGCGACAAGGATAAACTTGGCATGGTCATGCGCAATATCGAACAGTACCTGGTTGAAGATGAGGAGAATCAAACCGTTTATTTAAATCTTCCCAATTCCGGTTACTGGTGGTACTGGTACGGGTCGGAATACGAGACCCATGCCTATTATCTCATGCTTTTGTCAAAGACGGATCCCGGCGGTAAAAAGGCGTCGCGTCTGGTCAAATATCTGCTCAACAACCGCAAACACGCCACTTACTGGAAAAGCACCCGGGATACGGCCATTATCGTTGAGGCCTTTGCCGATTATCTGGTTTCCAGCGGTGAAGACCAGCCGGATTTAACGCTGGGTGTCTATCTTGACGGCAAAAAGATGAAGACCGTGAGGATCACCGGCGAAAACCTGTTTACCTTTGACAACAAATTCGTCCTCGAAGGCAAAGCGATTACCAGCGGTAAACACCATCTGGAGATCGTGCGCTCCGGAAAAGGCCTCATCTATTTTAATGCCTATCTGGATTACTTCACCTTAGAAGATCAAATTACCCGGGAAGGTCTGGAGATTAGGGTCCGGCGCAATCTCTATCGCTTAACAGAAGTAAAAAAGAACATAAAAGACGTCGGATCCCGGGGTCAGGTGGTGGATCGACGGATTAACAAATATGAACGCGAAGCGCTGCAGAATATGTCGCCCGTAAACAGCGGAGATCTTGTTGAAGTGGAATTAGTCATCGATAGCAAAAATGATTACGAGTACCTTGTATTTGAAGATATGAAAGCAGCCGGTTTTGAACCGATTGAGGCCCGCAGCGGGTACGGCGGTAATGAATTGGGAGCATACGTTGAGTACCGTGACCGCAAGGTTTGTTTCTTTGTGCACCGTCTTGCCCGGGGTCGACACAGTATTAGCTATCGTCTTAGGGCCGAAACACCGGGTAAATTTAGCGCATTGCCTGCGCGGGGGTATGCGATGTATGCACCGGAGCTGAGGGCCAACTCGGATGAGATAAAATTAATTATTCACGATGAATAGGGAGTTTTTTGATGTCAGCACAAGTTAACCACAGATGTATTGTTCATGAAGCTGGAGTATTTCGTCTGGTACGGGAGAATGTTACGCTTGAAAACGATTTCACCGTCGACGTAGAATTTATAGAGCATCCCGGAGCAACTGCCATTATTCCGTTTTTAGAAGATGACCGAATCATTATACTCAATCAATACCGCCACGCCCTTCGTAACTACATATGGGAAATTCCAGCCGGAACCCTTGATCCGCAGGAATCGGTTATCAGTTGTGCCAAACGTGAGTTAATTGAGGAAACAGGCTTCTCCGCCGCCGAATGGCATAAACTGGGAGAAATAACGCCGGTTCCCGGCTACTCGGATGAACGGATTCATATTTTCCTCGCCCGTGACCTACAGCCGGCCGAACAGCAACTGGATAAAGATGAACTGATCAAGGTGACCAAAGTCAAACTGCAGGACGCTCTGGACATGATTGCTCGAGGAGAAATTCAAGACAGCAAGACAATTTCCGGGCTATATCTGGCATCGAATTGGTCAAAACGTCCCCGTTCGTCCCAAAAAATCGAATCTGAGTCAGGTCCGTAATCCCGATCAACGACAGCCAGTTTCACGCGGGAATGATTCTATAGCGCGACGCTCAGCTTTTACTCATGCCGAGCGCTTACCTGTCATAGCTAAAATATCAACTTTAATGACCGCTGTACTCTTCAGGGCAGCATCTGTGTAATTAAAGTTCCCCTCGGCATATTGGTGCATAATGATATCCAGGGCGTGGCGTTTGTCTTCAACGTCTTCTACCAGCGAGGCTTCACCAAATCCGATGACGCTGCGAAAGGACATTCCCCAGTCACAGGCGCTTTTTCCCTTTTGCAGTTCTGTATCAATATCAAATTCAAAACATACGTTCGGGTTGATTTTGAGAATTTCCAGTTTTTTGCCTTCCGTTGCCGAATGGAAATACAATGTATTGTCCTGGTAGCCGAAGCACAGCGGAACCATATAGGGTGTCTGCCCATCAACCAGTGCCAGCCGACATACCAACGATTTACGTATGATCTCCTCAACCTCGGCTTTATCGGTAATTTCCTTCTCGCTTCTTCTCATAATCAGGTCGCTTTCAAAAAATGTATTAGAAATTGCTCTTTAGCATAAGAGCCTTGCGTCATCAACAGATTTGATCTCTTTTTGAAATTATACACAGCGTCACAATAAATCGCGTATTCACCCTTTTAATCGTTGATTTTACAACGACCGCATCGTTTTAAACATGCAAAACGCTGTGTATGTAACGCAATGATTTAGGTCGTTCTGCAAAGCACCTTGAAATCATCAGCATCAGCTACGAACGATATGAGGCACCAGTCAGCGCTTGACTCTTTTTATGGAATGCGAAAGAATTAATGAAAAGCTACTAAAATGGCAACCCTGCGGTGATGTACCATTTTCTGAAACCGCCGGTCATCGTTCACCGTGCTGTCATTGTAATGTCTAAAATTCGCAACCCAAAAATAGCTCATCCCATTGGCGTGTTTTTCATTGGTCTTTTGATGGCCCAGGTTCTGGCGACCATTCAGGTTTATGCCTCCAATTTTAACCTGTACTCCAAGCTGACAGCCATCAATGCGGCTGGTTATTTCATTGTTCCCAATCAGCACGTCATGGGTCGGCTGAAGGAGTTTGCTCCGGCGTTTTACGGTGGCCTCTTTTTTACGTTCAGCTTCGGTGCCGGTATAACACTCTTTACCATGGCGGCAGTCTGGCTCGGATATCTTATTCCCCAGACAAAAAAAGGTACCTTCTACTCTTTGCTTAGCCTTTGGTTAGGTTTTCTCGTGCTGGTGAATATTGATGGAATGAATATATTTCCTACGATGTATCTTTTGCTTATCCCACCGCTTGTTTTTAGATTGATGGCGAAAAGGTTCTTTCCTAAAAAGCAAACCGCGACCCAATGGCATCGCATCATCAATCTGTTACCCGTGCCATTGCTGGCACTTTTGTGGGCTCCCCAATTTGACGGCAGCCTATTTCTGGATTTGAGAGACCATCTTTTACTATCCAATCCACTAGGAAAAAAATTTACCCGCTTTTACTATACCTATACCTTATATCCGGCAGAGTCCTTTAAATCACTCAACCAAAAATTACTGCGCACATGCAGAATTACAGGTGTGAAAGACGGCAATTTACATCAGCTTTTAGAACGTGAACTTTTAGATCATGACTATCTTCCAATTAAAGCGATTGGAAATCTTGAATTAAGCCTCTCCCAGAAAGACGACACCTTGGTGTTCGCAAATAGAAACTGCGAATACGTCCGGTCTTCTGTTTCCGATTTTCTTAAAGATTCTAAAAAATTACTCATAAACTACGCACTGCAAAATGATCCCAATCGCATCTTGCGGCAGCTTACATTTTTTGGTTTACTTGCCGGCTTTCCCATCGCAATTTTTATTGTTTTTCACGGCGTCATTTATTACGCGTTTAATATAATTAGTGATGCAAAAACGTCCACAATCATCGCGTCTATCGTCTGTTTCCTGCTGGGCTTTATTGTATTGGTCTATTTTCAGGCAAGCAGAAGCAGCCAGATCGAAATAAGGGATATCACTCAAGCATTGCAATCGGTTCGATGGCAAGATCGTGTCGCAGCCCTAAAAATCATAACCGCTAATAAACTTGAGATAAGCAACTACCCGGGATATCGCTTTCTTTTAAAAAGTGACTGCGTTCAAGAGCGCTATTGGCTTGTAAAAGCATTGGGCGTCAGTCGGACTCATCCCACCTACCTGGATCTCTTAGGTTTTTTAGATGATCCCAGCCCAAATGTTCTCTCAATGAGTTTCAACTCTCTCGGCCGTCGCAATAATCCTCAGGCTATCCCTATGATTTTGGATAAACTGCATACATCTTCCGACTGGTATAGCCAGGTTTACGCTTATAAGGCATTGAGGTCTCTTGGATGGAAACAAACACGATCCAAATAAAAACGCTGGTGATTTCGATTGCTTTAATAATCCCAGTTGAAATCTTTTTCGGTTGGTTCCTTTTCAGTCATCTACCCAATCGATTTCTCGCCCTTGGGGGTATGCGTATACTAGAAATGATAATGCTGATAACCGCTACTATGTATTTTGAAGGTGGATTAGAAGCGATTGGATTGACGCCTCGTTTGTCGCTCTACGGTATTAAAAAAGGCCTGCTGTGGTCGGCATGTTTAGCGACTTCTGCGGTTATTTTACATATCGTGTTACTAAGTGCCGGGATCAATGCCTTGGCATGGATTCGCACCCCCATACCGACATCACATCAGGCCCTTATACTCTTTTTCATTGTGGGCGGCATTATCAGCCCAGTGGTTGAAGAAATATTTTTTCGAGGAATATTATTCGGCTTTTTCCGCCGCTGGGGTGCAACCACTGCAGTTGTTTTAAGCACGATACTCTTTGTTATACCACATCTTAAAAGAGGCACAATTCCCGTCACGCAAATGGTCGGGGGAGTTGTATTTGCTGCTGCCTACGAAAAAGAGAAAAGCCTAGCCGCACCGATCATCATTCATTCCCTGGGCAACCTGTCAATTTTCAGTCTATCTCTTATGCCCCAAATGGTTCAGTAGATTATTAGAGCCCCGCTGCCTGTTGGCCTTAAAATTCTAATATTAAATTTACAGGCAATCGTAATTTCATATTTGTAATTCAAATTACCATCAAATTGACAAATTTTGTAAATTCAGCGGCCCAAGTTTGTCAGGTTGGCGCGCTGATATTCACGCTCAGAGTTGTCGACCTTCGAATGGGTTAAAAATGTGAAAATTGGTGTTGATTTTCCAACTTACTAAAATTCATACGCATCAATGCAAAGACGCCTTCCTGAACAACGCACGCCGGCATACGCTCACTGGTTGTACAGACATCCTGGCATTCCTTTTGCTTCTTTCTCCCGTACTTTGTTTTAGGTCCTTGGTGGAACTCAAGGTCGGGGGTAAATGATTCACAACTCATAAAGGAGGAAACCATGTCAACACAAAAAATAGCATGTTTGGCCGTAATTGCAGGCATTCTTTTTTTGACATCCGGGCTTGGACAGGCGCTGGGTGAGACCGATGAAAACTTTCGCTCCATCGGGACGTATCGGGGCACGTTATACGGCAGAGGTACAGTCACGATAGAGGCTGGGCGTACAATTGCCACGTTCGAGGGCGCAAAATTGCCCGAATATGTCGGCAAGGGTGACCAGCTGAAAATAGGCAAGGAGAAACTCTATATACTCAATATACTCAAAAATAATCAAGTAGAAGTCCAAAAACCAGCTGCTAAGAATCATGTGAATAGGCGTTACCGAATAAGGCGGGCTTTTGCCAGCATTCAAGCCTGGGAAAATGCACGTGACGGTGATCTAGTAGGGCAAAACCGGCGTGAAATCGGTATCTGTTACAACGATGGTCCGTTTCGAAGACTCAAGAGCAAAGCTTTGGTGACGATTGACGGCTCAAACACCGATTCCGAGCATTTTATGTGGTTGACGGCAGCTGAATTCGATCGCCACAACGGTTTGGATCGAACAGGTGTTGTTTTGGACGGCAGCAATGTTAACAAATATGGCATCCGGATCCGCGATGATTATACCCGCGTGCAAGGGCTCGAATTGAAACGGTTTCGACATGGGAAGGGTTCGGCTGCGGTGCATGTTCGACGAGCACAACATGTGTTCTTAGGCCAACTGATAATTCACAAATTCAATTCTCGCGGGTTCGAGGCGGTAGGTATCAAAGGATCTAAAGAAAGTGATTTCACCGCCCAAAACTGTATTATTTATAATGGGGGTGCCGCGGCTATTCAGACCACCAGATGGGGTAGCTCGGCGACCATCAGAAATTGCACGATTTACGGTATGCGAGGTTATGGGGTATATGAGGACCGCGGAGTTTATTCAGTGACCAATACCATATCCATGAACAATCGATTGGGCGATTTTCACGTATTTAGAGGCGAGCAGGACTTCAACATTTCCTCGGATGACACTGCCGCCGGACAAAACTCAATGGTGGGGCTCAATCCTGCAGACAATTTTGTGTCGGTGGTAAAACACCAAGAAGATTTTCATCTCAAAGAAGGCTCGGATGCAATCGACGCCGGGATGATGGCGTCAATTTCATACTCAGCATTCAGGAAAATCGACCATTCGTCCGCAGAATCCGTGGACATTGACATTGACGGATCAGAGCGTCCAGCTGGTAAAACCTGGGATATCGGTGCCGATGAATATGAGTCCATTGTCGTAGAAGAGGAAACCCCTTCGGATCCCCCGGTAATTATTGAGGAGGCTCCGGTGATTATTGAGGAGGCACCGGTGGCTATTGAGGAGGCCCCGGTAGTTATCGAGGAGGCACCGGTGGCTAATGAGGAGGCCCCGGTAGTTATCGAGGAGGCACCGGTGATTA
>JASFJP010000168.1:0-8650 GCA_050121225.1 Desulfobacterales bacterium | reverse complement strand
AAAAAAAACAATACTACAAGAAAAATCAATAACCCCATAAAGTTACTAATGTAACATCATTTTCGTAATGAATATGGAACTGTATCAGGAATCGTTACCCTTGAAAATATTTTGGAGTCTATCATAGGACCGGTGGAAGATGAATTCGATTACGAGCAGCCGGAAATTGTCAACGAAGGACCGAAGCAGTATAATATTTCGGGCAACACATCCATTGATGAGATCAATCATCGCTTAGGACTCAAATTGGAGGCGCATGACGTCGATACGATTGCCGGACTCATGATGGCACGCACCGACAAGCTGCTTGCCGCGGGTGATAAGGTTGAACTGTCCGGCGTAACCGCCGAGGTGCTGGAGGTGAGGGGACCTCGAGCCATTCGCATCCGGCTGACGCTATCAGAACCACCCCCAGACAAGATGAAATAACCAATAACATTTAGAATTGTTTCAAATTTTATCTTGGGTTTTCTTTTTCTCGTCGTCTCCGCTATCTTTGCCGAATTTTGTAATATTTTCGGCCAATTCTTGTAATTTCTGATTAACGAGATAATTAATTGTGCCCTCCGAATATTTGTCGTCCGCCTGTTTGACTCCCGCTTCTTTTCCGGTAAGAATTTCAATGCCCTCATCAATGGTCTTTACTGCATAAATATGAAATCGGCCCTCTTCAACTGCTTCAACCACATCTTTACGCAACATCAAATCGTTGACATTACGTTGCGGTACCATCACGCCTTGATCCCCGTTCGACCCGATTTGGCGGCAACAATCAAAGAAGCCTTCAATCTTTTGGTTTACTCCGCCAATAGCCTGTATTTCTCCCCTCTGATTTACAGATCCAGTAACGGCAATGTTCTGTTTGATCGGAATGCCTGACAGGCTGGATAGCAAAGCATAAATCTCGGTCGATGAAGCACTATCTCCATCCACACCGCTGTATGACTGCTCAAAAGCGATGCTAGCGCTCATGGCCAGAGGTTTGTCCTGGGCATACTTTGTTCGCAGATACCCGCTTAAAATGAGAACCCCTTTGTTATGGGTGTTGCCCGACATATCGGCTTCCCTCTCAATATTAATGACTCCGGCACGGCCCATAGATGTAGAAGCCGTGATCCGAGATGGTTTGCCGAACATATAATCACCCAAAGAGTAAACCGCCAGACCGTTTACCTGCCCAACAGCTTCTCCTTCCACATCGATCATCAAGGTTCCCCGATTGATCATTTCCTGAAGATGTTCTTCCGCCATATTGGACCGATAAATTTTAGACTCAATTGCTTTTTCGACATGCCGTTCTAGTACGACAGGATCGCCTGCCTGATTGGCCCAGAAATCCGCTTCCCGAATAAGATCCGTGATGGCAGGAAAACTGGTGGATATCTTTTCTTGCCGTCCAGTCATTCGGACCGCCTGTTCCACAAGAGCGGCCACCGCGGTTCGGTGAAAGGATTTTAAGTCCTCCTCATCAGTTACCATTTTAATGAATTCGGCAAACTGTTGAATACTTAGGCCGTTTTTATCCATAGCGTTGTCAAAGTCGGCCCTGACCTTAAATATCTTTCTTAAATCTTCATCGTAGTAACCCAGCAGATAATAGAGATATGCATCCGCAATTACCACTACTTTTACATTCATCTCAATTGGCTCCGGTTTTAAGCCGGTAGTGGAGATAAAGTAATATGGATCAAAAGTCTGAATTTCAAGCTTCTTGCTCTTCAAAGCACGCTTCAACGCCTGCCAAACACCCGGCTCGATAATAGCATCCCGCAAATTGATTACCAAGTATCCGCCGTTGGCTTTGACCAAAGAGCCTGCTTTGATCTTGCTGAAATCCGTCCGCCAGACTCCGCTGCGATCCACAATGCGCTCGATGCTACCGAAGATATTGCGGTAAGTGGGATAGTCTTCAATGATAACTGGAGGACTTTTACGATGGCTGTTATCCACAAAGAGATTAACGTCGTAAGGCTGAAATGCATCAATTTCAGGCATCGGCATTGAAAAACCCGGAATCTGCGGTGTTGGTTGAGGGCTAAAAACTTTTAAATTGTCGGCCATATCTTCGAGCATATCTTTTAAATATCGTTCAACCTTTTCATTTCTATATCTGTCATTGATCGGGACAACCAGTTCTGAAGCTGTTTTCAAAAACGTTGCCCGGTCCATTTTTTCCATTTTTTGATCCACGTCTTTTTGAAGATCTCTTATCTCCAAAAAGATGTGCCCGATTTGGTCTCGCAGCGTGGTTTGTTTTTCTTTTAATTGCTCGAATTCTTCCTTCGAAAAGTCCCCCTTCTCCACCATGGTTTCAATCTGCTCGATGGGAACCGGTTTTCCTTCAATTAATGGCATCACCTCAGGCCGTTGCATCATGCCCATCTGGACATCCACGATGGTGAATCCTTCTTTTTGGACTTTCTGTTCCAGAGACTTAAAAAAATTCTTCGCCTGTTGCTCATAGGTCTCCATAATCTTCTTTTTCATATTGATGTATTCCTGGCTTTCGAAAAGCTTGGGGATTTCTTTTTTTAGGGTGTCAACGAAGGTTTTGATGTCCTTTTTGAAAGCAGCCCCGGCACCGCCCGGAAGCCGTATTAGAATGGGCGATTCCGGATTTTTAAAGCAATTTACATAGCACAGGTCGACCGGCACCTGTTCTCTTTTGGACATCTCTTCCAATAATTTTTTTACGGTAGCCATCCTGCCTGTGCCGGCCGTCCCCGTGACAAACACATTGTAGCCTGGTTTATCAATATTGATCCCGAAACGAAAGGCTTCAACCCCTCTATTCTGGCCGATAATCTCTTTGAGTGGCTGAATGTTCTGGGTGGTTTCAAACGGCAAAGCGGCAGGATCCAGTCGCCACCTGAGTTTCTCCACTGGGACTTTCGTATCGATTGTTTTTTGCGGCATTGCTACCTCCTTATCAGGTCTTTCAATATTTCAGATAAATGAAGCGAAGTGAGACACATAATAGTTTTGGGATTAATTCACAAAAACATTATTTTTCCGTTGGTTTTCCTGTGCAATAGCTATGCGGCAGATTAAGCGCGGAGATCACTTGATTTGAATCGTGATGCCGCGCCCTTTCTTTGGCTTGCATTTAGGTAGAATTATTTTGAGTATATTACCTTCATAGCTCGCCTTCACATCGTCGGTCTCGATGCGACACGGAAGCGAGATGCTGCGCGAAAAGGATCGGGAGCTTCTTGCGATGCGCTGGACGCCCTCACTTTCTTCAACAACGGCGTCTTTGCTCTCAGCGTCGAGGGTCAAACGATCTTCTGTCACGGAAATGTTGATGTCTTCCGGCTGAATACCCGGAAGTTCGGCCCGCAACTCCAGCGTGCTCTCGCTTTCCAACAGGTCGATCGAAACGGGTTCTGCCACTTTAAATAACGAGCGGGGAACCCCAAACTCATCGCGAAACCGTCTAAAAAGTTGGTCCATATCCTGTCGTAATTTATCTATTTCTTGTTTTTTCCATGAAATTAGTTCATACATGCAACGACCTCCTCTGATACATTGTAATGGCAGCCGGGTTTATTCGAAAATACTGCAAAGATAAGAGCATGTCAATAAATCGATCGCTTCCCGAAATTTACTGAAAAGGGGCACGCCCCTGGGCTTTATGGTACCGATAGTAATTGACTTAAGAAAGTTTTTAGATGATATTCTCGACATTATCGAAGCTGTCTCCTCTTTGCTAAAATCGTATGATCCAAAACACGTCGCTCGGGAGGCTGAGGAAATAGCCGATTGAAACCGTTCGAAATCCCATCCGAATTTTAAATTCTCAAATTGCTCGCTTTTCGGAAGTTTCAGTTCTTGTTTCTTCTCCATTTCAACTGTGAAAAAAAACCAAAAATCTTTCCGAAGCTGATCGCAAAACCTTGGCTGATTACATATTGAGTCAACAATAAGGGAAGCAACTATCGGATAAATACAAATTTGTTGCGAGGGCCGTTATGATTTCAATTGCTCCTATTCATCCCATGTTGATCCGTTTACCAATGACATCGTTTATGAAGATAATATCCTGGTCTCTGTCACAAGAAAGGATTTGCCTTTCGGTGTTACCGGCCGCTTCATACAGGAATTGGCACCCGGGCTGAGGATATACGAAATACGCGCCGGTTACATGGAAGTCATTTCGGTTGAGCGGCTGATGAAACATGTTTACACACACCAAGTATTGTTATTTTTTAGGGCGGAGTAATTCAGGAGTTAAATGTCAATCATGAAAGCATCGCAATCGAAAAACATGGCCTGCAATATTTGCGGCAAGTCCAAAGCCCGCTCCCGCATGATGCCGGCAGCGCTTGTTCGAAACGCCGTGGCAGAACAGATTAAAATTTCTAATCCGGACTGGAAACCGGAGGGTTATATTTGCCTCAGCGATCTGAATCAATTTCGCATGCAGTATATTCAAAACTTGCTCGAATCTGAAAAAGGAGAACTGACGACATTGGACCATGACGTCCTGGAGAGTCTTCAGCGCCACGAAACGCTTTCAAGCAATGTCGATGCCGAGTTCGAAAAAGATTCGACCCTGGGCGAAAAAATGGCCGATGGCGTGGCATCATTCGGGGGCAGCTGGAGGTTCATTATTATATTCGCTTCAATTCTGGTGGTATGGATTGCGCTGAATTCATTTCTGCTGCTAATGAGACCCTTTGATCCCTATCCGTTTATTTTGCTGAATCTGTTTTTATCCTGTCTGGCAGCCATTCAGGCCCCCGTTATCATGATGAGCCAGAATCGCCAGGAGGCCAAGGACCGCCTGCGGTCGCAGCATGATTACCGCGTAAACTTAAAAGCCGAACTTGAGATCAGACAACTCCACGACAAAATCGACCATCTCCTGTCACACCAGTGGGAGCGGCTGGTTGAAATCCAGCAGATCCAGATCGATCTGCTTTCTGAACTTACACGAATGGGGGTTAAAGAGAAAATAACTTGAATTAATAAAGGAAATCCAACTATGAATTGGCTTAACGTTATCATCGGTATACTTCTGCTTTTTATTGGCCGCAGGCTTTTCTGGCTGTTTGTGGCCTGTGTAGGTTTCGCCAGCGGTTACCATTATGCGCAGCAGATATGGGCCATTCATTCTCCGATCCTAGTCCTAATTTTGTCCATCGCGGTCGGCGCGCTGGGAGCGATTATCGCAATCTTTTTTCAGAAGGCCGCCATCGTGGTTGCCGGATTTGCCGCTGGCGGGTATATTGTGCTGATTCTTCTCGATCAGTTTGCCGGGTTGCCTTCACAAATGGTATGGCTGCCATATATCATCGGCGGAGTCATTGGCGCAGTTGTTCTGTTTTTGGTTTTTGACTGGGCCTTGATTTTTCTATCGACCTTGACCGGCGCCACCCTAATTGTGCAAATGGTGACTTTCAAACCCTGGGTTGAAATTTCCTTATTTTTAGCCCTGGTTATTGCGGGAGTAATTTTTCAGGCCAAAACCATGACCGGCAAACGCCGTTCCCAATGACGCCGTCATGCCTACTATATAGATTATCAAAACCGCCGGGCAGACTATATCAAAGCCTATCTGGATCATCTGATTAACTGGGAATTTGCCGAGCAAAATTTGTCCGGTTAGAAAGGAGAATTGCAAATTATGAACATGGGTAAACATCAAATATATGAGCTGCGGGCACTCGGCGGACTGGTTGCTGCCATTTGTCTGCTTTTACAGTTTCAGGGTTGTGCCGAAGTACCCATCACCCATCGCAAGGGTTTGCATCTGGTGCCGGAAACGGAATTGTTGAGCATGAGTTTGCAGCAGTATGATGAGGTGTTAAAAAAAAGCAAGCTGTCCACCGACACCCGTAAGGTGGAGATGGTGCGGCGGACCGGCAATCGGATCGCCAAAGCCGCAGAGGGATTTTTAGCCGAAACCAGACAGCAGGATAAAATAAAAAACTTCAAATGGGAGTTCAATCTGATCGAAGACGACAAGAATGTTAACGCCTGGGTCATGCCGGGGGGCAAGGCAGCGGTTTATACGGGAATCCTGCCCTATACGCAAAATGAAACCGGACTGGCGGTGGTGCTGGGCCATGAGGTGGCCCATGCGCTGGCCGATCATGGCAACGAACGCATGAGCGAGGCGCTCATTGCCAACATGGGCGGTATGGCGCTTTCGGTTGCCCTGACCCGGCAGCCGCAGCAAACGCAACAGCTTTTCATGACGGTATACGGCGCGGGGGCCAACGTGGGTTTTTTGCTGCCATATAGCCGTTTGCATGAGAGTGAAGCCGATCGTATTGGTTTGACGCTCATGGCTCGCGCGGGCTATGATCCCCGCGAGGCAATCCCGTTTTGGGAACGAATGGGCAAACAGGAGGGAAAATCGCGACCGCCGCAATTTCTATCCACTCATCCAGCAACGGAAACTCGAATTGCTGACATTAAAAAATACATCCCGGAAGCGTTGCCTTATTATGACAAGACGAAGAAATAAAAGAGGCGTGCCATGTTTCGTTCCATCATTCCAAGAGAGGAAGTCTTTTTTGACCATTTCGAGAAGATCTGTGCCCTTATGACGGAGGCTGCCAAGGCCCTCAGGGCCATGCTTGAAAACGGCGGCGCTCACGCTGAAGCAGCACAGGGCATTAAAGCGCTCGAGGGCCAGGCCGATGAACTGACCCATCGCAGCATCGCAATATACCACAAAACCTTTGTTACGCCGCCGGATCGTCAGGATATTCTGCGGTTGATCGTCGGTCTGGCGGCTGAATATTCCCGGAACCGCTGCCGTCGCAGCCTTGATCTGTGGTATCTGCTGCATCTTCTGCCCCTGCCTGCGAGATAAAACTTTAAGGACGTCTTTATCAGATATCAAACTTTCAAAGGATGGTGCCAATGGACGAAATGATAGCAAAAATTTTCATAATTGCATTTTTGGTGGAAAGTATTGTGCTGCATGAGATGGCGCACGGCTATGTCGCTTGGTTGTTTGGAGACCAAACAGCCAGGCGACAAGGGCGCATCACGTTCAACCCGATTCCCCATATTGACCCGCTGTGGACCATCGCCATACCAACCATCGCTTACTTTCTTTCCAGAGGGACGTTTATCATCGGCGGGGCAAAGCCCGTGCCCGTAAATCCGCAGAACTATCGCCGGCCGGTCCTGGGAGATATCTGCGTCTCGGTCGCGGGCGTTGCCGTAAACTTCCTGATAGCCGTGATAATGATCATGCTGCTCAATATTGTGCATCTAATTGCCGAGAATCCCAGCGGTGCACTGGCCGTCTACGTGCTGTTGCAAGTTGCGCTCCTAAACATCGTGCTGGCCATGTTCAACCTGATTCCGATTCCGCCGCTCGACGGTAGCCATCTTTTCAAATACCTGTTGCCGCAGGAACTGCGCCACAGTTATGAGAAGCTTGGCCGGACCGGCGCAGGTTTCATCATTTTGATTTTAGTCATAAATATACCCGGTTTATGGAATATATTCAGCACGGTGCTATTTGGGTTGAGGGATTTTCTGCTGGGCAACCTCATCTTTTTCTAACGTGCTGCGGATATGTATGTCCCTTTGCGGAAAGGGAATCTCGATTCCGCTCTTTCTGAATTCTTCAAAGATCTCAAAATAAAGGGATAATAGATTCTGTTCAGAATTCGAATAAAACTCTGGTAGGCACTATAGGGCAGATCCGGCAGGAACGACATGAGAGCGGTTTTCATCAGATGAAACAAAAAAAAGGATCACAACAATCGAAACCGAGATCGCAAATTTCAGCAGGTCGATCACATCGGGTCGAATCTGAAAGGCTGCTGCACCCTGGATTGCAGCAAAGCCGACCAGACCATATAGCAGGGCCAGACGCGCCAGCTGAAAGATCTTTTTTCCGTAGCGAGATGTTGCCTGAAAAAGATTTTGGGTCAGTGATTCACGCAAAAGGCTGACGACCAGGGAACCGATAGCCCAGAGAATCAATAATTTCCCGGTTAGCTGAAACCACGCGGCCTGATAGTGGATCATGGCATTGATCATGGAATAAGCGGCGAGCAAAATCAGCGGTATCAGGGCGGAGACCAAAACTTTTAGGGTTGAAAGGAAAAATGGATAGATGGTCTGCGGAATTTTGGGTCGCAGCGGCTGCACCTTTTTTTCGATCTGTGCAAGAATCCGTTTCCTTCCCAGCAGGCTGTAAAACACGGCTGCCAAAAAGATAAATACGATGAAGGACCCCGCCACCCCGAGTACACGGCTTTGCTCCATAATCTGCTGAATAAATTCCGGTTTTTTCGTGTTTTCGCCTTTTCGTGCTTTCGTGATTAATTTGTCCTTTTTGGTGGCGGATCATCCTGGTTCGGGTTGAATCATAATGATGCCGTACTGGAAAAAAGCATCTTTTGGGGTTTTTCCAAAATAATTGAATCTACAAAGGTCCTGTTGTTTCCCCTGCGGGAAAGCCGATGACAATGCATCTTCTGCGTTTCCAAGGGATTGCGGTAGCCTACTACAGCTTGACTTCGGCTGAGCTCAGTCGATGCCCACCCTTGGACGCCTTGAAGCTGCAGCATCCTCGACTTTTACAACATCAGGGTTTATTCAACCTTGTAGGTCACCGTAATCATCCAGGAGGCATAATCCGCATAGGATTTTTTGAGTACCTGGATCACTTTTT
>JASFJP010000167.1:0-8650 GCA_050121225.1 Desulfobacterales bacterium | reverse complement strand
TACAAAAGCTATAATGTTAAAGTACCATATGTGTTTTAACCGCTAAAGGAGGACAGAAAATGAAAGAACTTAATGAACTCGTTTTGCCAGAGGGATTGCGATATTCCGAGTCCCATGAATGGGCGAAAGCGGAGGGAGACATCCTAAAGGTGGGTGTTTCAGATTACGCCCAGGATCAGCTGGGAGACATTGTTTTTGTGGAATTGCCGGAGGTCGGTGACTCATTGGATAAAGGCGCGGAATTCGGTACGGTAGAGTCCGTCAAGGCAGTTTCAGAATTATACATGCCCGTCGGCGGCGAAATAGTTGCCGTGAACACAGCCCTTGATGAGTCCCCCGAGTTGGTTAACAATACGCCGTACACGGATGGATGGATGATTGAAATTAAACCAAATGACGCGGCCGAATTGAACAGTCTTTTAACCAAAGACGCATACCTTGTGACCTTGCAGGGATCGTAACTTTGCTATCCTCGATTTGACACCCAAGCATGCCAGGGCTAAACCCGCTGCCTGTTTTTGACTTTCAGCGAGAAGGATAATTATGCAGCTCAAATTCGATTCCTGCCCATGAATGCTCATTTGGGCCTCTAACCTAAACTGAAGCAAAGGATAATGCCAATGCGCTACTTACCGCATACCCCTGAAGATATCGCATCGATGCTTTCCGCGGTGGGAATTGATTCCCTGGAAGCGTTGTTCTCGACTGTACCCCGAGATTGCCGCCGCCGCAACGAGCTAAATCTGCCGGAAAAATTGACCGAGTGGGAATTAAACCATCATATCGATTCGCTTACCGGCACCATGGCAGTGTCGCCGGAATATAAAGTATTTATGGGCGCGGGCAGCTACGAGCATTTTGTCCCGGCAGCAGTGTCGCATCTCCTGACGCGCTCGGAATTTGTCACGTCTTACACCCCGTACCAGCCAGAGATGAGTCAGGGAACGCTGCAGGCAATTTTCGAGTACCAGACGCTCACTGCCCGACTTTTGGGCATGGAGGTGGCAAATGCATCGCAATATGACGGTGCCTCTGCGCTGGCTGAAGCTGTCCTAATGGCCATGCGTATCTCACGCAGAAAGAAAGTGGCTGTATCCCGCTTGATCCATCCCCATTACCGACGAGTATTAAAAACCTATCTCGAACCCACAGATTATGAGATCGTGGAACTCCCCTATCTGCCCAACGGAACCACGGATATGGCTCAGCTGGTGGATCTGAATGATCTCGCCGCCGTAGCGATTCAATCACCGAATTTTTTTGGATGCATTGAAAATATCCCGGCTATTCGCACCAATGCCGAGGCACACAAGACGCTTGTGATTGCATGTTTCACGGAGCCTCTGGCCTTCGGCTTATTCAAAAACCCTGGCTGCCAGGGTGCTGATATCGCATGCGGTGAGGGACAGAGCTTGGGGATACCCCAAACATTTGGCGGACCGGCCCTGGGGATGTTCGCCGCCAAAATGAAATATGTGCGTAATATGCCGGGACGATTAGTGGGGAAAACCGTTGATGTGGACGGCCGCGAAGGTTTTGTATTAACATTAGCCACCCGGGAGCAACACATCCGCCGGGAAAAAGCCACCTCCAACATCTGCACGAACCACAGCCTGTGCGCCCTGGCGTCCGCCATGTACATGGCAACATTAGGCAGAACAGGCTTTAAAGACCTTGCTCGATTAAATTACGACAAGTGTGAATACCTCAAGAACAAACTACGTGATGCTGAATTTAAAATTCCGTTTGATCAGTCGACCTTCAATGAGTTCGTAGTCGAATTTCCGAAGGGCTTCGAAAAAACCTACGATCGTCTAGTTGATGATAAAATCATTGCCGGCCTGCCCCTTGAATGTCACTATCGGGAGCTGAAAAACCACTACCTGCTGTGTGTGACCGAGACCATAAGTCAGGCTGATATGGATAGTTTAGTTCAAAAAATTCAAAAATAATTTTTAGGGCCTAATGGGAGATGATATTATGAGCGAATACCCTGGTACCACCGGCTTAATACTCAACGAACCCTTGCTCTGGGAAAAAGGGAAAAAAGGCAGATTGGGATTTTCCGCACCACGACGTGATGTTGAGGCATTTGATCTGAGCGACGAATTGATCGGCGATGGACCGGATTTTCCGGACCTGAGTGAAGTGGATGTCATTCGCCATTACACCCGTCTGTCCCAGTGGAATTTTTCGGTGGATACCGGCATGTACCCATTGGGATCTTGTACGATGAAGTATAACCCCAAAACCAATGAACGGCAGGCAGCGCAGCCGGGTTTCGCCCGGGCTCATCCATTGCTGCCGCCGAACCTGTCACAGGGTATCCTTAAACTCATGTTTGATCTTGAAAGATTTTTAGTGGAAATTACCGGCATGGACGCCGCCACCCTCCAGCCGGCAGCAGGCGCCCACGGTGAATTGGCAGGCATGCTTCTTTTCTATGCCTACCATAAAAGCAAAGGGGCGCCCCGCTCCAAAATTATCGTCCCGGATACGGCACACGGCACCAATCCGGCCAGTGCGGCGCTATGCGGATACACACCGGTACCCATCAAATCAAATCAAGACGGAGTCCTTGCCCCGCAGGATGTCGCCAACATGATGGACGAAGATACCTCCGGAATCATGGTCACCAATCCCAACACACTCGGGCTTTTTGAAGAACATATCAAAGAAATCGCCGATATCGTTCATGCCAAAGGCGGCCTCGTGTACTGTGATGGGGCGAACATGAATGCCATTATGGGAATAGCTGACATGGGAGAAATCGGCATTGACGTATTGCATTTGAATCTACATAAGACATTTTCATCACCACACGGTGGCGGAGGGCCGGGTTCCGGACCGGTATGTGTTTTGAAGCATTTGGGACCTTTTCTGCCGGTACCCAGGGTAATTCAAAATAAGGGGCATTACGTTCTTAAAGACGATTACCCGGAGTCCATCGGTAAGTTGCATGCATTCTATGGCAATGTAGGCGTTCTGATACGTTCCTACAGCTATATTTTAAGCATGGGTGCTAAATATCTTAAAAAAGCCAGCCAGTTAGCGGTGTTGAATGCCAATTACATAAAAGCACAGTTGAAGGGAACCTTTCATCTAGCGTATGACCGTCCCTGCATGCACGAATGCGTATTTTCAGATAAGTTGCAACAACCTCACAAGGTCACCACACTGGATATGGTTAAACGCCTTATGGATTATGGCTTTCACCCTCCAACCATTTATTTTCCTCTGGTTGTTCCGGGGGCCATCATGATCGAACCTACAGAAACAGAATCCAAGGAAGACATCGACCTCTTTATCGGTGCCTTTAAGGCCATTGCCCGGGAGGCTTCTGAAAATGCGGATCTATTGCGAGAAGCGCCCAGTCGATGCCGCCGCAGAAGGCTGGACGAAACATCCGCCGCGCGCAAACCGTGCTTGACGGGATAGAAACCTGTGATCTGTTGTCCGTGGTCAATTGCACATTGATTGTGAGGCATTATGTTACAGCTTAATTGAAGTTATAAAAATAGATGGCTGTGCGGTCCAAAAAAAGACTGGTCATGGTGAAAAATTAGAGAAATTTACCAGAGAGGCAATAACGACGGACAACAAACAATCAACAGCCGACACCAAAACATGCGATTGCGTCCATCTCGGTCGGATTGATTATAACAAAGCATGGATACTCCAAAGCAAGCTGGTTTCAGCCCGGGTTCATAAAACGATCACCAGAGATATCATCCTGATCTTAGAGCATCCTGCCGTGTTTACTCTTGGGCGCAGGGGCGGTCTTGATAGCCTTCTCGTCTCTGAGGCGTTTTTAAAAAGATCCGGTATCCCAGTGGTGCAGGTGGAACGAGGCGGTTACATCACGTATCATGGCCCCGGCCAGCTCATTGTTTATCCTATTATTAACCTGCAAGCCAGGAGAATCAGCGTAAAGGAGTTTGTCGAGGCGATGGAAGAAGTTATGCTTCGGACAGTTGCAGCTTGGGGAATATCCGCTAATCGCAACCCGATGAATCGCGGAATCTGGATCGGCAATAAAAAGATGGGAAGCATCGGAATTGCCCTGCGCAAAGGCATTAGCTTTCACGGCCTGGCGCTGAACGTGAACCTGGAGTTAACTCCTTTCACATGGATTCAGCCTTGCGGCCTTCAAAACGTGTCGATGACATCCATGCAACGGGAGCTCAACAAAGCAGTTTCCATGGACCAAGTCTTAGACGCCGTAAAGCATCACCTCGAATCTGTTTTTGGTATAAAATTGCAGACGAAACATCTACCTGAGCTGCAAACGCAAATAGGTCCAACCTAAATAACGACATGAAATCAACCAACGATACTGGTGTGCTTGTCCAAAAACCCAGCTGGCTTAAGCGTCGTTTACCTACCGGTCCAAATTATGAAAAAATCAGAGGTATGATTCGCAATGACCGGTTGCACACGGTGTGTCAAGAAGCCAAATGCCCCAACATGTGGGAGTGTTATTCCCAACACACCGCTACATTTTTGATCATGGGACCCCGGTGCACCCGCAATTGCAGCTTCTGTTCAGTTAAAGCCGATCCCTTGCACCCACCGGATCCTGAAGAACCGGCAAGAGTTGCCAAAGTTGCCCGACGCATGGGACTTAAATACGTAGTGGTCACCTCGGTCAGCCGAGATGATTTATCTGATGGTGGCGCCGGCATTTTTGCCAAAACAATAGAAGAAATACACAAAGTGATCCCTGATGTTTGCATAGAAGTGTTGATCCCTGATTTTCAGGGAAGCCTTGCTGCGCTGCAGACAGTTTTAAGGGCTCGCCCCGATGTGTTAAACCACAACCTTGAAACCGTTCCACGGCTTTACTCCCAAGTTCGCCCCCAGGCCGATTATCGTCGATCGCTGGATTTAATCCAAAGAAGCAGTAAATCGGCCCCTGGCATACCCACCAAATCAGGCTTAATGCTGGGGCTAGGAGAAAAGCACAGTGAAATTAAACAATCGCTTCAGGATCTTAGAGACGCAAATTGTCAAATGTTGACGTTGGGCCAATATCTGCAGCCTTCTAAACGCCATCTACCGGTAACGCGTTATGTTCTTCCGCAAGAATTTGAAGAATGGCGCCAAACCGCCCTTAATATGGGTTTTGCCCAAGTCGCCAGCGGACCCTTTGTAAGAAGTTCGTATCACGCGAATGAACTGTATCAAAAAGTTTCAGTGTGAGAGGCAACAATTTTGGATAACCTTATAATCTGGGCAGAAGTCGACCTAAACGCTTACGCACACAATATCAGAGAATTAAAAAGAATCACCAGACCTGACGCCCGTTTGATGGCGGTAGTAAAGGCAGACGGATACGGTCACGGAGCGATTGAGGTCGCCCGCATAGCGCTACAAAACGGGGCTGAACATCTGGGCGTTGCCCGAATCAATGAGGCCATTCCGCTGCGAGAAGCGGGCCTGGAAGCACCCATTTTAATTTTTGGTTACACGCCCCCCGAGCTTGCCGCCCAACTCGTCGATTATGACCTCTCTCAAACCGTTTACTCTTTCTCTACCGCATGCGCATTGTCTGATCGCGTCAGCCGAGAGGGCAAAACCATTAAAATCCACATAAAGGTGGACAGTGGTATGGGAAGACTTGGCATCGTGCTAGAAGATTTAATAAAAAACCAAGCCTCTAAATCTTCAGCATCAAATCCGGTTCAAACAGTTGCATCGATTGACCGTCTGTCAGGTCTCGAAATTGAAGGTGTGTTTACTCACTTTGCCACGTCAGACAGTGCAGATAAAACATACGCCAGTAAACAACTGACGCTATTCATGGATTTTCTCGACGAATTGGGTAAAGAAAGATTAGAATTTCCTATCAACCATGCGGCCAACAGTGCTGCGTTGATTGACTTACCGGATTCACATCTCAATATGGTCCGACCGGGTATCGCAACCTATGGTTTGCACCCTTCGCGTGAGGTCCAAACAACCCATGTGGATCTGAAACCGGTCATGTCGTTAAAATGCAAAATTGTGCACCTAAAAAAGGTACCCGCCGGATTTAACGTCAGTTACGGAATTACGTATCAGACAACTTCGCCGACCACAATCGCTACAATCCCGGTTGGATATGCCGATGGCTTCAATCGTCTGCTGTCCAATCGCGGACACATGCTCGTCCGGGGTCAACGAGCACCGATTGTTGGTCGAGTATGTATGGATCTAACCATGTTGGATGTCGGCAATATCGACAAAGTTGACATCGAAGATGAAGTGGTTATTTTCGGACGCCAAGGGACCGAAGCCATTACAGCTGAAGACCTTGCCGCCCAGCTGCAAACAATCAATTACGAAATTGTATCAACAATTACCAGCAGAGTTCCGAGGATTTATCTAGACTAGAACAAGTCAAGAGACGCCAGTGCCCTACTTTACCACAAATGATGGTTGCAAGCTTTACTATTCCACCTACAGCTTTGAGTCATCAAATCCAGTCGCCATTTTTTTAAGCGGTACGACCCAGACAACCCTGTATTGGGGAGCTCAAATTCCCATCTTCTCAAAACGCTATCGATTGTTATTATACGATGCACGCGGCCAGGGACAAAGTGATCTCGGATCAAAAGACATTAATTTGCAATTGCATGTCGATGATCTCAAAGCGTTACTAGCGTATCTCCTGGTTGAAAAGGCCCATTTGATTGGTATTAGCCACGGAGCTCGTGTCGCCCTGGCCTTCACTGAAGCGTTTCCGAGTTGCGTGGATCATCTGGTTTTATGCAGCATTGGTATGAAAACAAATGAACGCTCGAAAGTCATCGTACGATCGTGGCTGGAAATTCTTCGTCTAGCGGGTTTGGAGGCGATGGCATGGGCTGCTTTGCCAACAGTTTTTGGGGAGAGATACTTGCAGCAGCATCATAGCCTGTTGGACAACATTGTCAAAGCTATCGTAAAGCGGAATAAACCGCAAGCGCTGATTGCACAGCTGGAGGCGGTAATGCGGTATCCTCCTCCGGCTATCATTGGGCATAAAAGCTATCCTTCTACACTAGTGATTTCAGGGACTGAAGATCCCTTAGTAGAGACAAACGAAGTTCGCAACCTTGCTGATCAATGTCAAGGACGCCATGAAGAATTGTCAGGTATCGGCCATAGTATCCCGGCTGAAGCACCAAAGCGGTTTGAGAAGCTAGTACTTGAATTTTTGTCCAAGACCTGAGATTTTTATGATATAATTTTAGACAGGTGACGTCGGACACGGGCGAACACCGATTTTCACTGATCATTTGTTTGGAAAAAGGCAATCTAAAGTGAGAGAAATCATTCTGATTAATATCACCGGTAAAGATAAACCGGGACTTACAGCCAGTTTGACTAGCATTCTCGGGCGATATCGCGTTACAATATTGGATATTGGTCAGGCCGTCATCCACGATTATCTCTCCCTCGGCATTCTGGTGGAAATACCAGCCCAGCACAAATCATCTTCGATATTGAAGGATATGCTCTTTGAAGCCCACAAACTTGGAATCCAAATTCGATTTTCTGCCATTGACGCCGAAAATTATGAAGGATGGGCCTCGGAAAACGGTCAAGATCGCCTAATCATCACGTTGCTCGGTCGAAGATTGACGGCTGAGCAATTATCGAAGGTAGCCTCTGCAGTTGCGGAAAACCGTTTGAATATTGACGTGATAACTCGTCTCTCCGGACAAGTTTCGTTAAGTGATCCAACGTCATCTCCAAAGGCTTGTGTACAGTTCACCGTTTCCGGTAAACTACGTGATTCCAGGCAGTTACGTGGTAGACTGCATCATATCTCTGAAGACACCGGCATCGATATTTCCTTTCACGTCGACGACATTTATCGCCATGCCCGCCGCCTGGTTGTGTTTGACATGGACTCCACCCTTATCCAGCACGAAATAATAGATGAACTGGCCAAAGAAGCCGGCGCAGCAGAACAGGTTGCCCAAATCACCGGGCTGGCCATGCGAGGTGAAATTGACTTTAAGCAAAGCTTAATTCGGCGAGTCGCTTTTCTGAAAGGCCTCGACGTGCATGCACTAACACGCGTTGCCGAAAATCTCCAGCTCACCGAGGGAGCCGAACGTGTGGTGATTACCCTAAAAAAACTCGGCTACAAAATCGGGATTATATCGGGCGGTTTTGATTATTTTGGCGAATACCTACAAAAAAAATTAGGCTTGGATTACGTCTTCGCCAACGTACTTGAAATTAAAAATAGCAAAGTTACTGGCATGGTAAATGGTGATATAATTGATGGTCCCAGAAAAGCTGAAATCCTCAAAACAATTACCACGGTCGAAAACATAAAACTACAACAAACCATTGCGGTCGGAGACGGAGCCAATGATCTGCCGATGATCAGCATCGCAGGGCTTGGAATCGCATTTCACGCAAAACGGGTTGTCAAGGAAAACGCCGACAAATCGATCTCCAGTGTGGGATTGGACGGCCTGCTGTATTTAATGGGAATAAGTGAAAGAGAAATACAGCAGCGATAACCTTAGAACATATTCTCCCGTACAGACCTCATAATATCCTTCCCTGAAACTGGAACACTTCTCCTGTCCAAATCTACCCCCAAATTGCGCTGAGCAATTCAAATATTATTTGTAGGGTAAGCAACAGCCATGGGTCAGTATTTCTG
>JASFJP010000166.1:0-8657 GCA_050121225.1 Desulfobacterales bacterium | reverse complement strand
CTTGCAGTACCCGCCACAAGCAGCCGTACATTTGGTTGAGTGGCAAAAACACGGCCTTCTTCTCCGACCATTGCGCCAAGGGCTCTATTCCAAATTTTCTGAAATGACGCACTGCTGCCGCTAAATCGTCGACTTTCACCGCCAGATAATGAAGGCCGTCGGTCTGAGCCCCGGGCGATGGGCCTGCAAAGTCATACAGCAGGTCAAATCGTGTATTTCCAACCATAAAGTGCTCATAGGTGCAATTAAAGTGATGGTCCTTGCCTTTTGCTATTTGTTCGGCTCCCAGACCGCGGAGAAAAAAACGACGACCGAGGTCAGGGGCGGCTACCCGGAAGGCGACATGATCGAGGCCTTTGATAAGCGGATCGTGGGATTTTTTTTGGGGCTTTCGCTGCATAAGCTGCATCCCTACCCGTAAGGTCGATGCCGGATGCAAGAACGTAAATCGCATGCCTTTGAAATCGGTCCGCCCGAAAATACGGACCCCATTTTCTTCCAATCTGGACGTGGCCTGATCGATGTCGGTCACCTCAATGGCCAGGTGGTGAACGCCTTGTCCGTGTTTTTTCAAAAAGTCCACGATAAATCCATGGTCTCCCAGTGGCCCCATAAGTTCAAGTTCATTCTGAGTCCCCAGGGAAAACACCAGATTGGTATGAACGCCATCCGGTGGATAGGAGAGTCCCATGACGAGATCCAACTGAAAGATATCCCGGTAAAAGTCAGCCGCCCGTTCGATGTTGTTCACGACAAGGGCGACATGGTCGACATGTTTGTATAGGATACTTCCCACAGGTGTCAGTCCTTCTGCGTCCGGTGCCGTCGAACTCTGCGGTTCGTTTACATTTTAGCCCTGCAAGGCATACCTACTGGATATGAAGCGGTCGCATTGGGATTTAACTTCCGGCGTGTTTCCGTCTAATCATGCGCTTCACGGTGTATTCCATAACCAATTGATCCTTTTGATTGATGACCTTATGGCAAAATGTAACGATACCGCGATCCGGCTTTCGAGTTTCGCGTTTGTCGAGGACCTCAATTTCAACTCCGATGGTATCTCCGATAAACACCGGCTTGTGGATTTGCAGCTCCAGACCTAAAAAGGCCATGCCTGTTTGATGGATGATGCCGGATAGAATGGACAGGCCCTCAGCATAAGCCAGTGACAGCGCACCCGGTGCAATCCGGGCTCCATACGGGGTTTCGGTGTTGGCAAATGTTTGATCAGTGAAAAGCGGCTCAAAGAAGCCGCACAGCGTGACAAAGTTCACCAGGTCAGTTTCAGTAATTGTTCGTTTGTGGGTTTTAAATTGCTTTCCCGGCAAAAAATCCTCGAAGTATAGCCCGGTGAGAGACACTAGCTTATCCTTTCTTTTTTTAGAATCTGATTGGCAATGATATTTTTCATGATTTCCGGCGGGCCGCCGGCGATTTCCTCAGCTTTGGCATCGCGCAGCCAGCGCTCAAAGGGCGCATCACGATAGCAGCCATAACTTCCAGTCATTCGCATGGCTGCCATGATAGCGTCGACAGCCACGTCTCCGCACAAGAGTTTGGCCATCGCTGACAGACTGGCGTAGTCACTGCCTTGCGCGTGCATGATTGCCGCCTTATTGCGGAGGAGTTCAGCCGCCTCCAACTTGGTAAAAAGTTCCGCAATCATCCACCGAATTCCCTGAAAATCAGTAACATACCGTTTACCGACATTGCGTCGGCGAGCGTATTCGACGGCGGCCTCCAGTGCGGCCTTGGCCATACCTAAAAATACGCTGGCGTTACCCAAGCGGCTGAAATTGAAGGTATCAATGAATATTTGAAGCCCCTGCCCCTCGTCACCCAAGCGATTTTTACGCGCTATCGGACAATCCTGTAGTTCAAATTCATAAATTGGCGATGTTCGTAACCCGATTGGATCCAATTTACGCCGGATTTTGAAACCCGGAGTGCCCCGTTCCAGAAGGAAAATAGTCAGTCCGCGATCGGTTTGGGCCAGGAGGTTCATGATATCGGCTTCGGCCGCATCATTGATGTGGCTTTTGACGCCGTTTAGGATATAGACGTCCTTTTCCTTTTTGGCGAAAGTCTTGATTTTTGCGAAGCTGGAACCCATTTCCGGTTCTGATATGGCTGTTGCGGCGTGACGCCTGCCGCTTGCCAGATCCCTTAAGAACTCCTTTTTCTGGGAATCTGTACCGTAGTTGAGTATCATGTGCTGGGTTTGAAAGATACCGTTGTGGTGATAGCCGGCACTCAAGCGACCTAATTCTTCACTCAGCAGACAATAGGCCAGCGATCCCATGCCGAAGCCTCCGTATATGCGTGGCACGATAACTCCGAGAAAACCTTCTTTTCCGAAATCGCGGAACGCCTGCCGGGGGAAGATCGATTTGCGGTCGCAGTCCTCCGCTTCGGGAGCCATATTTTTTTGGATAAAATCGCGGGCTCTTTGCTGAAATTCAACCAGCTCCCGGCTATATGCATAATCCATGCGGTATCTCCTAATCCGGTCAAATTCGATGTCCGATGACCATGTTACCTAAATCTTGCAAAATTCAGGAGTTAAGTGGTGGAAGTTTGTAGATTAACCCTCGTGTTGTCAAGCATAAAATCAGGAACAAAATTCTTACACCTCAACTAAGGTTACTTTTGACAAATGACTGTGTGACGTGTAAAGGTAGGGCGTTCTGTTCGTCTTTTCTTGCATCGTCGCGAATCCGGATATTGCATGCAAAGCGGTTGACCCGTGGGACGCACTTTTAAGCATTGCTAAGTTCATCGATTCATAAATACGATGACGTATTTGCTCGCTCAGGACTTGGTGTTGAGTAAGCAATTATGATAAATGGATCAATAAAAATACGCTACAATAATAGCGAATCGAAGTACTAAGCTGTGAGGAGGTTTCTATGGTCGATGAAATTGACAAAGTCGCCCAATTTGTTCGCGAAGCTAAGCGGGTTGCTGTGTTCACCGGCGCTGGTGTAAGTACCGAATCAGGCATATCGGATTTCCGCAGCCCCGACGGTATCTGGTCGCGGTACGATCCTGAAGATTTCACCATTCAGAAATTTGTGGCCGACCCAGAAGCCCGCAAACGAAACTGGCAGCTCCGCAAGGAACTGATATCCGCTAACTATCAGCCCAACCCTGCGCATTATGCCATTGCCGAGTTGGAAAAACTTGGAAAACTCTCCTGCGTCATAACTCAAAATATCGACGGGTTGCACCTGGCCGCTGGAAATACAGAGGAAAAAATAATCGAGCTGCACGGAACGATCAAATTTGCCAAGTGTTTGCAATGTGACGATCGATTACCCACTACGGAGGTGTTGCAACGCATCGACGATGGCGAGGAAGATCCGCACTGTAAAAAATGCGGCGGTCTGCTGAAAGTTGGCACGGTATCCTTCGGCGAAGCCATGCCACTCGATAAAATGAGCCGGGCCGAAGAGCACAGCCGAAACTGCGATCTATTCATCGTTGTTGGGTCGTCGCTGGTGGTGTTCCCGGCTGCGAACATGCCGGTTGTCGCCAAACGCGCGGGCGCCCGACTGGTGATTATCAACTACACGCCTACAGATATGGATTCCATGGCAGATGTCGTCATTCATGCGCAAGCCGGTGCGGTTATGCAAGCGATATTGGAAAAATCGGGTTAAAGCTTGTTATTTCGAATGGCCACTAACTAGAGCTTTGGTTAGGATTTCAGCCACTTTGGCAGGATCCGGTGGACACCCCGGCACTTTGACAATATCCTGGAGCTCCTTATTGGCCTGAATGGCGCACTTTCCGAGGAGCACGGTGTGTTTGTTGTCCTGTTGGGGCTTGGTGTCCAATCCAGTGCACAGCTCCGCACCCCCTTCGATGTTCTTTCCTTGGTGTGTTTTACAAAAACCGAACAACCCGGCCCAGAGATTAAATCCACAGGCCGAGCACAGGGAGTTTCCGTATGGCGGCATCTTCAGGCCTGTGACCGCGAATTTCTGCATGAGATCTTCCAACCAGCTGGTACAAAATTCGAGCGACAAACTGTAGTGTTTAGGATCTTCGCCAACTACCGGGATATCGTCGAGATCCAGACTCCCTCCTGTGAGTTGGGCATAATTGGCGATGTGGGGTACGTTTTCAGCCGGGTATCCCAGCAAATAACTTCCAACCACATCGCATTGCAGGCGATCCTTACCGGCCATCAGCAGTCCCATTTCCCGAACTTGGTCATCTTTGCCGGTAGGCGTGGGCCCCATTTCTGTGGCGGTCAGGGCGTCGATCACATTTAAATCACAGGGTATAATTCGATTGAATTCGGCGATCGCACGGTTCAGGTCGGTTGCGATGTGGCAGCTCTTTTTGGATTCCATGGAGAGGCAGCCTTTAAGGTTTTTCAGACAAATCGTCGTCGTCGTTTGGTTGTGGGTTTTCAATACGGGGACATTGATAACAAAATCCGCTTCAAACACGGCCGCTGCAATCTCTATCTCAGTGCCGTCACTTAAAGTGAAAGGCTTAAAAGGCCCCCTGTTCATGTCAACAAGGGCAATGGATTCCTCTTCGGCCACAACATTAATGCCGCTCCAAGTAAAGGCGGCCGTGGTGTCCAGCTTCAGAGTGGGCAATTCAACAGAGCCTTCGGCAATGATAATATCGCCGGCCCCCTGCTCACGGACAAGACGAACGATCTCGCCGACAATCAACGGTGATGTCGTGATACCGGTGCACGCAATTTTGGGGGAACCTCCCATCACTGCGTTGGGTTTGATCAAAACAGTCATCCCCGGTCGTAAAGCCTCCCATGCGTTAATGGCTTCCAGCGCCTGACGTACCGTTGGGAGTCCGTCCCATTTATATAGTGCAACACTCATAGTGCAAATCCTAGTATAAGCGAGTAAAAGTAGAGTCGCTGAACATTTTGCGAAGCTTTCTGTCGATGAGCTGGTGATAGTAACCCAGAATCTTCTGATTGGCAAGGCCGATGAGTGATAAATTTGGGAATTATTTTAGTTTTAAGATATTTCAATGGTCTCTAGAGTATCCTCGTAAGGTGTTGTCGATATGCTTTGCGTTTCCAAATTATTCGTGATATTAATTTTGCATAATGATACTAAAGGCGTTGAAAAAATATGATATGGTACAAAGATTGGAAAGCAAGCCGGTATTTACGAAAAGCAATGCCACCGAAGATAGACCTAAAATGCATTATAAGCCAATCGTGGATCGGCGGAAAACCATCATCCGAGTTGCTCACGATCGCCGCAGCGGAATAGCTGATCGTCGTAAACCTGTATCATTAGCGACCTTACTTGAGGAGTATAAGCTAAAATAGAATAACCATTCCAAAGCACCTCGAAACATAAAACCGCAATATAGGCATTCTATGAATTTTTAAGCCTATCTTCGACCGCACCAATATGAATCTGGAAGCTACAGCGAACTTTTTGGTCGATTACATCTTCGAAGTAATTCAATACTGCAATCTAGAGCGGGCAGGCCAGTTTATATTAATACGATCGGTGTTGGAACCACTGATTTTGATCTGAGTGATGTAAAAAAGCGCAAACTTGTCAAAGAGGGTCAGAAAGCGACCCTGGATTACTTTAACTGGTTCGATAAACCCAAGAGCAAACCGATCAACCGGTTGTAGTACTTGCGGTTAAGAAGCACAGAAAATGTTTGCAAGCTCTTCGATGGTCGCTTTTTGCGGATCAGGGATAAGTAAAGGTCGTGTCATAGATTGTTAAGGGCCACATAGTTTCCTAAAAGAATATATTCTTTAGCATAAAAAACATAGCGGTTGTCATAAGTTATTGTAATTTTAAATAATTATGCAAAAATATTTTCGCTTTTTATTAACCTGGACCAAACGGAACATATTTATGACAACCGGTATAATCGGAAAAGGAAGTAATGATTGAAGCCAAAGACAATGTGGATTTTTACTGGGATCCGGTCTGACCCTGGTGCTGGATTACATCCAGGTGGATGATTGATGTTGCGCAACAAAAGCAAATTTATGTTAATTGGAAGTTGTTTAGCCTCAAGCTGATCAATAAAGACCGTGAAGTACCGGAAGACTTTAAAATACTGCATGAGATCGGTTTGAAAGCGTTGCGTGTGGCGGCAGCGGTTCGACAGGAATTCGGCAACGATAGCGTCGACCAAATCTATACGGCCCTGGGGACATGTTATCACCATGATCAAGAGGACATCGATGAACCTTCAGCCCTGGCGGAAATCCTGAAAACCTGCGGTTTGCCGGCCAGACTGGCCGCTGCTGCTGAGGACGAAACATTGGATGAGGAAATCCAGGCCGACATGGATCAGGCCATTGCCAAGGCCGGCACCGATGTCGGTGTGCCACAGATCGTGCTCGATGGCGGCAGGGGCCCCGGTTTTTTCGGCCCCGTCATGAGCCCGGCGCCTACCGGTGAGGATGCTGTTAAATTCTGGGATGCAATCATTGCAGCCGGCGGCGTCCCCGGGTTTTTCGAACTAAAACGAACTCGAGAAGTCGGACCGATATTAGGTGAGCGCCCTAAATTATAACCGTGTAATATTTGCCTACGACAGCAGCTTGGCCATCAACAAAAAGCATACCAAGCCTGATCATGAGAGAGGGAGAAAAAGCAGAATGCTTCCAAATATTCAAGAAAAGTTTGATAGCTTAAAACTGAAACGTGAGGCGTTATTAGAGCACCTTGGTTCCCTGTCAACCGATTTGACATCTTTCAAAGCCGGTTCGGATAAGTGGTCCATTGTTGAGGTGGTCGAGCATCTTGTTATTGTTGAAAAAGACCTATTAAGGCAATTATCGGTTAATGTTCCGACGTCAACCCTTGATCTTAAATCCAAAACTCCTCAAAAACATCAAACCGTATCCTTTTGGCGGTCCACTGGACATCTCAGAAACCCTGCACTTTATCGATGTCCACTTCGATAATCACATGCGGCACATCGAGAGAATTTTGGCGCAAATAAAATGAGTCTCGAACTTCTCTTTTGACAACTGAAAAGCCATATTCTATTAAAAAGACAAATTATCCTTCTATCCTGGACGCTAGTCTGAATCTGCTCTCGCACGGGAAAATTTCAGCACCTGTGTTCTCTTCGCCTGTAACCGCTCTCTCTTACTGCTTCTGATTATTACGAACTCATGTTTTTCCAGCAACGAGCTTTAGCTTATTTGCAAAATGAAACAATCACTAAACAACGGTTGTTTAAAATTCCTTGAAAAAAGCCTCAAGGGGATCGCGTGACCTCCTTGAGGTGAAATAACGTGGTTAGCTTTAGTTGTGAGCACGCTAAGTACTAAATCAACCCGGATGAGAAGGTTCTGTTGGTAGTTAATGATGCTTTTGCATTCATCGAAGGGAGGGATTACCATGGCAGACAATACAAAAGAACAGAAAAAAAGTAAGACCGACGGCATCACCCGGCGGCAGTTCTTCAAAATCTCCGCCACGGGTGCCGTCATCGCCGGAACCGGAAGCCTCATGTTTCCACGTTACGGCGCCGCACAACAGAAGACCCTAAAAATTCTGCAGTGGGTCCATTTCGTCCCGGGGTATGACAAATGGTTTAACGAAACCTATGTCAAGGAATGGGGGGCGAAAAACGACACGCAAGTAATTGTGGACAACATCGGGCTGGCCGGAATCAACGCCCGGGCTGCCGCCGAGGTCTCGGCACAGAAAGGCCACGATCTGTTTCTCTTCAATTGGCCCAAACCTGACATGGAAGAACAGGTTATCGATCACCGTGAGATTTACGAGGAGGTGATCAATAACGTCGGCAAACCGATCGAGTTGTGCCTCAAGAGCTCCTACAACCCCAAAACCAAGAAATACTATGGTTTTTCCCCGAGCTTTGTGCCGGACCCGGTTAATTATCGCAAAGACCTGTGGGATTCGGTGGGGATTTATCCCGACACATGGGATGACATCCGGGTCGGTGGCGCCAAAATCAAACAAAAACACGGCCACCCAGTCGGTATCGGTTTAGCCGATGAGATCGACACCAACATGGCCATGCGCGCCATCATGTATTCTTTCGGGTCCTCGGTCCAGGATGAAGAGGGCAATTTGGTCCTGAACTCGAAAGAAACCCTGGAGGCCGTCAAATTCGTTAAGGCCATGTACGAGGAATGTATGACCGATGAGGTGTTCACTTGGGATGCCTCCGCTAACAACCGGTTTATGATCTCCGGCAAAGGGTCCCTGGCCTTGAACGCTATCTCCATCACCCGGACGGCTGAAAAGCAGGATCCGGAAATGGAAAAGAAAATCTGGCTGGCAAAAGCTGCCAAGGGTCCGGTTCGCAGAATTGGTCTGGAGCACGTCATGGACGTGTATGCTATCTGGAAGTTTGGTGATAACATCGAAGGCGCCAAAAAGTTTCTGGTGGATTATGTTTCCAACTTCCGAACGGCATTTATGGCCAGCGAGTTTTACAATTTCCCATGCTTTGCTAAAACGGTACCGGATCTCAAGGAGCTGATTTCCAATGACAAGAATGCCCAGCCTCCGGATAAATACAAGGTTCTTGAAGATGTTCTCGACTGGGCCACCAACGTAGGATACCCGGGATATTGCACGGCTGCCATCGATGAAGTCTACAGCACCTGGATTATTTCCACGATGTTTGCCCGGGTCGCCGCCGGA
>JASFJP010000165.1:0-8700 GCA_050121225.1 Desulfobacterales bacterium | reverse complement strand
TTTAAAAACGAGTTCCTTTTGTTTTGGAGAAAAAATACGATCAAGAAACATGTTTAAATTACCGGATGCCACCGGAACCGCATGGCTTTGGTTTCTCGATGCGTTGAAATGATTTGCAGTGAAATTTTTCAGGGTGGTTTGCAAATTTTTCACGGAGATGCACATACCGTTGCTGAGTTGGAATTCACCGCTAGTCAACAAATCTCCATATTTTGATGATAAAGAAGCTGCTATCTTGTCCAAATTTCTCGGAGGTGTAAGCCCCTCAAGCGCAAACAGGGTCGAACTGACCAGCATCAGTTTTTCTAGATTTTGTCGTTTGGGGCTCGTTTCCCAGTATCTTGAAAAAAGAGCCTGGGAATTCAATCCAAGACCTCTCCGGGCACAAATAGCAAGTACCGCCGGAAACCTGGCCACCATTGCCGCGTCATCCGATGTGGCCAACGCGTCTAATATGATCATCAACTGACTCTCGTTGATTTTCTTTTGCCCTGAATCCCTCAGCAACGAATCCAGTACGTGTAAAGTCGTTTCAGATCCCGCCGTTTTATCAGATAACGGTTTATCCATTTACGCATCCATTGTAGGGTCCCTACCGACGTCCTTCAATCAACCCAAATCCCAGGGGTACCGCTTTAACCTAACTCTGCAGCATCCCATTAGGTCGTTTTCCATATGATATCGCTTTATTAGAAATATAGCAAGAAATTTTGTATTTATTTATACAATTCAATCCTTCTAAAAGCTCACGGCTACTCAGAACGCACCGGAAGTAATTATTTGGAGAAACCACGGTCGTTCACTCGAAAGCACATTAAACGAAAAATATTGTATGACCTTTTTGCGGATAAAAAGGCACTCGATAGAAACGAGGGGTTGATACGGCGTTAGCTATTATCGCCGATATATTTTTTGTCTGGCTATTGCAGCTTTTTTCAATGTATCGACATGAATATCCACATAGTCAAAAACTCGCGCCACCTTCTTTCCCGGTGCCGGACGGAGAACACGACCAAGATATTGCAGAACCCGTCCGCTGAAGCTTATGGGTGTCGCTAAAAATAAAGTGGTCAAATCCCGGCAGTCAAATCCCTCCCCAATGAGCTGACCGGTGGCAATCAGCACCTTCACCTTTTGCGCATTTAACCGGTCAATGACCTTTCTACGCTCGTTGACGTTCATGTCCCCTATCAAAAGCTCGGATTCGATTTTAAAGCGATAGCGCAACAATGCCTGCACGTTCTCACAATGCGCTTTTCGATCGGAAAGCACCAGGCAAATACCAGGACGACTGGAACTTTCTTCAGCAACATCCGACGCAATCAGGACGTTTCTTTCAGTGTCGGCCGTAAGCTCCGAGAGCATGCGGCTGTAATCACTCACTGGATCAAAATAAGGTTTGAAGTTGGTGTTACGCACGATAACTTCTGCCCTAAGAACCTCCCCCGTATTTATCAAATGCGTTTTGTCCACCTCATAATGTACGTCGCCCAGATGCCAGAAAATCAACTTAGACAGCTTGTCCCGCCGCCAGGGTGTTGCCGATAATCCCAGCATGTATTGGGAATCAAAACTGGTTACCGCATCAGTAAACGTGCGACTCGGGCATCGCTGGCATTCATCTACCACTAAAAAACCGATTTGGGGTGCAATCTCGTCGGCGCATTTGTACAAGGATTGAACAAGGGCGACGGTGATTTTTTCGCCGATGGCCTTTCTGCCGCTTCCAACAGTGCCAACGTCGTCGGATGCGATGTCAAGAAAAGTTTCGATGCGCTCGATCCATTGAGATACCAACTCTTTAGTATGCACTATGATCAAAGTCGGCTGCCGCCGCCGAGCGATCATGTACAAAGCCATGATAGTTTTACCGGAGCCGGTGGCCGAACTCAGGGTGCCAAAATCTTTAGCCAGCATCTGATCAACGGCAACCTTCTGAAAAGATTTCAACTCGCCATTAAAGGCGAAGTTAACCAATGGCAGGTTTCGACGCTGATCATGAAGTTGATAATCAATACCATGTCGCCGACACAACAAAATCAACTGGCGAATATAACCTCGCGGAATCCACAAACCATTGCCCCTAACTTTGTCATAGAAACGAAGCAGTTTCGGCGTTCCCCTGTTCCATCGACCCATTCGTTCATTTTCCAACCATTTGGGATTTAGAAACTCCAGTTTTTCCGTCAGAACTTGCATGAGAACCGGAGGAACATTTTTTAATCGGAGATTGTTGGTTAAGGTAATGATTAACGGATCCATATTTTGAATTCAGTAATGATTCACATCCTTCCTTTTTTGCGTTTAGCCAAGCTTGCGTCCGCGCAGGTTTAAAGGATATCTTATCACCTGCGACTCAACCGGTGTTATAAAAAAACTATATCTTCCCTCTCTCCTGCATAATCCGAATATACGTCTCTGCTCCCGTTTTGGGCGGTTGGTAAAGCTGATCTTCGGGCTTTTGGATCAACTCAATCGCATCTACCGGACACGTGGTGACACAAAGTCCGCAACCAATGCAACAAACCAGATGGATGGTTGAGATCCCATCAACAACTTCAATGGCATCCATTTGACACCGATCCACGCAGGTTTCACAACCTGTGCATACGGATTCATCCACCACGGCATAATAATTACTTTGCACCATTTCGGCGGGTTTAGGATGCATCTTTAGCGATCTGAGAACGCCGCAGCAGTCACCGCAGCAGCTGCACATACCGCCTATTTTTTGGGAATTGAAGGGTTGCATGACCAAACCGTCCTCTTCATTTTTTGTGACAATCTGCCGGGCTTCTTCCTTGGAAATATAACGCCCCATTCCGTTTTCAACATAGTAATCGGCGTGAGAGCCGAAAGAAAAACAGTTTTCCACCGGTTTATCACATGCTTTACCGGCTAATTTTGTGGTCGTGCGGCAGACGCAGGGTGCAATCGCAATTTTTGTCTGTTGATCAATAATTTGAAGAACATCTTCAAAGGGTGCCACCGGATAGTCTGCAACGAGTTCTCTCTTAATCGGAATCGTTCTCAGAACCGGCGTTTTAAAGGACTGAATGGTGCGGCCAAAGGCCTCCTCAAAGTATTCTTCATGATCACGGGCAAATTCTGCATCCATGCGGGCGAGTTGGTGTTCGAATATACCAACTACATAGGGAACGGCTGCATAGCGCACCCGGTCGCCTTGGCGTTTGCGAAAGAGAAGCCCCTTTTGCGCCATGTGCTCCATCATGGTGTTAATTACATTCGGATCGCGGTTCAGCTGTTGAGCAACATCTTCGGGTTTTTGCAGAAGGGGCGAAAGCTGCAAAAACAACTCGGCCTCTTCTTCGGTGAACAGTCGCTGGAGTAAACGGATTTCGATTTTGCTCTCTGTGGCTGGATAACCGGTTGCTAAATCGTCCAGTCGCGCTCTCAGTTTCTCATAAATACCTTCCATCAATGAACCTCCTAATTTTTTTCTAATCTGGTTGTCTTCAAAACCAGTCTACCTTAGTTGAATTTTCGGGATAATCGTGTTTTTTGAAATTCAAATGCTTTCAAATCAAGCACAAACGCCTCAACGAACTGCAACACAAATTGGGCGTACTGATCAACTGTAATTCTTCTTTTTACATACTTGCTGCGCTTTAAATACCAATCCTGCAGCATGGCTTTTATAATACCGGCTGTCAGCAGAGGATCGCGTTTGACAAATAAACCCTGATGTTGTCCTTCTTTAATCAGGTCTGCAAAAATTTGTTCCGTATAACGTTCGCTGGCGACCGCCAAATCTTTTTCCTTTCTGGAAAGGTTTTTGGCTTCCATGAAGGAAAAATAAAACCAGGGCTGCATCGCCTCGCTCAGATAGAGATGGGTCAGAATGGCAACTTGGAGCCTGCGAGCTGGATCTGCTTCCCGATCAATTCGTTCTTCTAAGATTCGGATGGTAATCAACCGCCGCTGATTTTGAAGCATCTCGAGTAGCTCCTCTTTGCTCGAAAAATATGAATACAGCGCCCCCATGCTCAAATTGGTCTCCCGGCTAAGGTCCCGCATGCTCATTGCCTGAAAGCCCTTTTTGTTGCTGATTTTGAGTGTTGCACTGAAAATTCTCTCAAGGTTCTTGACGACCGTGTTTTCTTTCTTGATCCGGATGGAGTCGCGGTTTTCAGCAAAAACCTTGCGGCAAAGATCCTGTTTGGAGACACGTATTCTTTTTTGAAATTCAGCGTAATTCATACTTTTTTGTTCTCGTACTCCTTTAATATCCTCTTTGCGACTGAAATTTTATGAACCTCATCGGCACCGTCATAGATGCGTGCTGCTCGTTCATGGCGGTAGAAATGTGCCAGAACGGTATCGTCGGTCATTCCGAGTCCGCCGTGCACCTGCAACGCCCGGTCGATGATCTTTTGCATCACATTGGCCACGACAAATTTAATCTGTGAAATCTCATTGCGTGCTTCTTTTTTGCCGACTCTCTCGATCATCCAAGCAGCATGCAACACCATTAATCGCGCCGCTTGGATATCGGCTGCACTTTCGGCAATCCACGACTGAACAATCTGCTTGGCGGCCAATTTCTGATCCGGAGCAATAATGCGGTCTCTTGCCCGCAGGACCATCAAGTCAAATGCCCGGTTACAGATACCGATCCAGCGCATGCAGTGATGGATTCTCCCGGGTCCCAGACGCTCTTGAGCAATGACAAAGCCGTGGCCTTCGGAACCCAGCAGGTTTTTCTGGGGCACCCGGCAATTCTGATAAAGAATTTCAGCATGACTAAAGTGGTCTTCACCGGTGTGGCCCATCACGGAAATATTGCGCACCAGGTTAAAACCGGGGGTGTCGGTGGGTACAATGATCATACTGGCTCGGAGATAAGGATCGGCGTCGGGATTGGTAACGGCCATGACAATGGCAAAGGCCGCACCATCCGCCGCGGTAGTATACCATTTCTGCCCGTTAATGACATAGTCATCGCCATCTTTTACGGCAGTCGTGTCCATCATCACCGGATTGGATCCGGGTAATTCAACTTCGGTCATGGAAAAACAGCTGCGGATTTTGCCTTCTACCAGAGGCTTTAGATAACTTGCTTTTTGCTCTTCGGTACCGAATTGATGCAAGATTTCGATGTTGCCGGCATCCGGCGCCTGACAGCCAAAAACATAATGACCCAACGGGGTACGCCCGAGAGCTTCCGAAACCAGGGCGTGTTCAATTAGATCAAGCCCCATCCCCCCGTAATCCTTGGGATGATTCGGCGCCCACAGCTCCATTTGTTTAACCATTTTCCGTTTCTCTTCCAAAACAGGCAGAAGACTCCGAACGGGCTTTGCTAAAAACTCCGGTTCAAGGGGAATGATTTCCTTGTTCACAAACTCGTCAATCATCCCGAGAATTGTCCGCATCTTTTCCGATATGCTAAAATCCATAGGTTCCTCCTAGTTAAACATGATTGGATATAAATTTCGCTCCGATATAATTTATTGCTATGTCTCATACAATTCCTTCAATCCAAGGTCAAGAAAAAAAAACGAGCGTTCGTTTTTTTTATTGACAGCCCCTGCCTCCGCCAGGTAGGTTGCAACTCATGAAAGTACTGGTGTGCGTTAAACAGGTCCCCGATTCGGAGTGCCCGGTAAAGATCGACAATGATACCGGCTGGATTCGTATAGATGACATCACCGAATTTAAAATGAACCGCTTGGATGAATTTGCGGTGGAAGAGGCGCTATTGATCAAAGAGGCATTTCCGGACGTCAGGATAGATGCAATCACCGTAGGACCCGGCCGTTCGGTGGAGGTAATCAAACGGGCCATCGGCATGGGGGCCGATCAGGGAATTCATATTATCACCGATTTCGAGGATTACCAGAGTTCCCTTCAGATTTCCAACTGGATTTCAGAGCATGCTCGGGATAAAAATTATGATCTAATCCTCACCGGTACCATGTCCGAAGACAATATGCAGGGCCAGGTCGGCACCATGCTTGCGGCTCGTCTTGGCCTGCCTTGCGCAACAAGTGTCATCAGTTCAGTCATAGCCACCGATCAAAAATCTGTCTATGTGGAACGGGAAATGGAAAGCGGCAACCGGGACACATTGGTGCTCAATCTCCCGGCGGTCCTGACGATTCAATCAGGCATCAATTCCCCACGATATCCGTCTCTTTCAAATCTGCTGCGAGCCCATCGGCAGGAACTGCAAACGATTCGAGCCAATGACCTTGCGTTACCAACATCCCGGGAGGATCTCGTTCAGATAGTCTATCCTCAAAAAAGCCGAGCCGGTCTGGTGCTACAGGGTTCTCAAGAAGTAAAAGCTGCCCAACTCCTGGAGATCCTGCATCAGAGATCATTACTTTAGCGCCAATTGGAAGTGAAACAATGGAAAGCATAGTCGTCATTGCCGAGCATGTTGCAGGTCACATCAAACCGGTGACATACGAACTTATTGCCTTTGGCAGAAAACTGCAGCGGCTAAACTCACAGACATTGGAGGTGATCATTCTTGGCAGTGAGATTACACATCTCGCCTGCAAAATCGCAGATATAAGCGGCCTTGATGTAACCGCAATCGAGAATCCGGAAGCAGCTTCGTACAATGGAGAACTATATAGTAAGACGTTGTCGGTACATCTTCACGATCATCAGCCGGCCTATGTGTGTGTTGCCCATACATCCCAGGGACTCGATTATGCACCGTCTTTGGCGGTAGAATTAAATGCAGCCTGCATCACGGGTATTGAAGATGTCGTGGAAATCGAAAGATGTGCCTGTTTCGCACGACCTCTTTACGGGGGAAAAATTACGGCCCACGTCCGAGCAAATTCTCAAACAGCTATACTCACCGTTCAAGCCGGAATATTCCATTTCAAAAAAGATGATGCTAAAACCGCAGGCACTGTGGCGATAAAATCAGTACAATATAAACCTCGACAGTCACGTACTCTGGGGATAAAACAAATCGAATCCGATACGGCAGATCTAACGAAAGCCCGCGTCATTGTTGCCGTCGGTCAGGGCATCGGTGATAAAGACAATCTGGATATTATCTATAAACTGGCGTCATTGTTTTCCAAATCGGCCGTGGCTGGATCTCGAATTGTATGTGACCTCAATTGGCTGGCGTACCGCTGCCAAGTCGGTGTGACCGGCGCGACGGTTTCGCCGCGGCTATACATCGCCTGCGGAATTTCCGGTGCAATCCAACACGTCATCGGAATGCGCGGTTCGGAATTTGTTGTGGCCATCAATAGAGACCCGACCGCCGCCATATTTCAAGTCGCAGATGTCTGTGTGGTCGAAGATTTGTTCACATTTGTTCCCACCTTCATCGAAACATGCCGGAAGGTAAAAGATAACAGCGGGGGGAAATATGCCAGTTTTAAGCGAGAAAGACGAACCGGTGACGACCGTCATGTTAAGCCGACCCGGGGGGCGTAATGCTGTTGGACGAGAAGCAGCTCAGGAGCTGGCCGACGCATTTGGCATGCTTGAACAGGACGAAAAGGCTTGTGTTGCCTTATTTGCAGGGGAACAGGGAACGTTTAGCGACGGCGCGGATTTAAAAATTTCCAAGTCCTATAAGCCGTTCTGATCAAGGAAGCTTATGATAGCTCGGTTAACCACCTTCGGATTTTCCATCGGAGCGATATGTCCCGCATCAATGATATGGGCCCGGCTTGCATTTTTGATGCTCTTCTCCAAAAACTCACCAAACTTGGGAGGTGTGAGTTTGTCGTCCTCAGCGGTCACCACCAGAACAGGCACTTCGATTGAAGCTATATGATCCGTCACGTCAAAACGGTTGCAAGCGCGAAAGTCACCGTGTGTGACCTCAGGCTGGCCCCGGGCGGTATCTTCTTTGAAAGGGACTATCAAGCTTGGATCCGTTTTTTTTGATGCCGCTAATTTGCAGATCATATCGACATAACCAGAAAAATTTTTGCCAATGGTTTCAAAAATTACCGGCGCCACCTTGAGCTTTGAGCCCGTGCTGATTAGGATACCCGCCTTCGCCAGATTCGGGTAATCCAGCAAAAGCTGCTGTACGATGGCGCCTCCCAGACTCACTCCACAGAGAATCGGATGTGGCACGTGGACATTTTTTATAAAATTGGCGACGGCCTGGGCATAATCTTCCACCGTAACCATGCCCTCACCGGAGCTCCTGCCGTGACCAGGCAAATCGATGGCCAGCGTGTTCGCCCGTAAGGAAAGATCGTCGATTTGTTCTTTCCAAAAAAGGCTTGATCCACCGGCCCCATGAATAAAAAAAAGCGTAGATTTTTCGGGATCCAGGGGCCATCGTCCTGTCATATATCCTATTCCGTGAGATTTTTGTTTGTGCATCAACACCCCCATTGAGTAGTTCGTGGTTTCTATTTGCGAATCGATTACGTGGCTTAACTGACAATCTCTGATGTCATAAGTTTTCAACTTCCTGCGTTGAGTACCCCATTGGCTATGACCTAGGTTGGGCGGTTCAGTGTTCACGGTTCCCGGTTAAAGTGCTCTAATTGGTCTCCAACAATTATATTACGCGCCAATCGGGTCAAATTCCATGTTTCACCCAATGGGTGAAAGATGCTAATCCAAACAATTGAGAATAAAATAATTGAAATTAGCATCTTACAACCTTTGAACTTTGAACCCTGAACCTGGAACCGATCACTTTAGGTATAAGATTTTACTTTTCAAACTAGATTA
>JASFJP010000164.1:0-8717 GCA_050121225.1 Desulfobacterales bacterium | reverse complement strand
GATTACCGGATCTGTTGGTCTTCAAATTGGGGGGCAAGCCAAGGATATCATTATCGCCTTCATGACACAAGAAGCCCTGGATAAATTCCGCGCCAGCAAGGGTTGGGAAGCCGGAGTAGATGGCAATGTCGCCTTGGTGACAATCGGCGCCGGTGAGAGTGCGATTTCGTCCATGGGAAAAGATCCTATCGTTGCGTTTGTTTTCGATGTCAAGGGTCTGATTGCCGATATGTCCATTAAAGGCGCCAAATTCAATAAACTGGATAAATCAAAGTTAGAATAAAAAATCAAGCCTCCAAATAAGAGACTCGAGACCATCGTCTAGAATCAATGGGATGTTGCAATGCAGGGTTGTCCATGACCCTGCATTTCTCTTAGATTACGCAGTTCTAAAGGTACAAAACCCGATCAACGAGCCCATCTTCGGATAAAAAGTAACCTGATCACATAATGCCCAGCCTGAGCAGCGCCGGATAGAAGGCATAAATTTCGCTAATAGTAAATTACTACTTCAAAACCAAAGGAAACAAGATTTAAATCAATAACAATCCTCCAACATAACTGGTTGTTTTGAAATGCGAGGGGTGTTTTTTTATATTTTCCATTTAATTTTCAAGATGCGATCTTGTCTTGTCTCTTGTCTTTTCCAATTCATTGCCGGTTGTTTTTTTTGCTTTGATGATTCGATTCATTATTGTACCAAGGCATGCCCAGATTATTAAAAGATAGGCGATTAGAAGAGGATCATATCTAGGCTTGTACATACTCAAATGAAAAGAAAGGTACCGAAGGAGTTCGCCAATTACTTGATCTTGTTTCATCCCGGATAGGGAAATGGTATTCCAGGCGAAGAAGATGTCAATTCCGAGTATGATCATTCCTGATAAGAACAAAACAAAAACTCTCCCTCTGATATACAAGTCAAAATTTCTGTACACCAAAATGAAGCCGAGCGTCGATCCAATACCAAGCTGTACAAGGCGTATATAATCCATTAAATGTTGATTGTGATTATTTTTTTATGTTTTCGTTTAACTTGATCTGCAACAATATGAAAAATAGAATAATGTTTTCAATTTTTTTGATTGTCATTTTCTTTCTGTTTTTCAGATCGATCAATATGCAGAGTGTGCTTCCATAGTCATTACTCTTTACCTCAAAATTGATATTCTGTATCTCATTATAATTGATAGCTCTTTTTGTAAGTAAATTGCGCACGGTTAAACTGTGGTTCTCGAGTGTTAATGAGATTGGTTGACGTTGGATAAATATTCCTACCGGAATAAATAGAGCTAACAACATCAAAAATAATACTTTCCCCACTAAAAGACTGCTAATGAGAGACAGCACAAGCACAGAAATTACAAAGCTCAAATGCAGCAGATATTTCAAAGTTAATGTGAATTTATGAGAATAAAAGCTCTCTTTACGAATTTCAGAAAGTTTTAAACAGATAGTTTTCAAAAGAACGGAGAATTCATTGGTTGCATATCTGACAGGAATTTCTTTTTGTTTATTTGAAAATATATCGACTCGGTGCCCTGAACGATCATCTATATATCGAATATCCCTCCAACTTAAACTAAATTTTTCGTCACTATCCGGTCGGTAAATTAATCCATTTTCATGCACATCATAATATATTTTACGATTCATGAAGGATTCATCAAGGAACGTTTTAGATTCATTCATATCATATTCTTGCTAACGCCCAGCTCCAGCAGACGCCGGAATATGTCTGATCATTGCCGAAGATGTATAAAACTAGGAATAGCCCGGAACTTACAAAAGCGACACGGATCTGGCAGTCTGCTGCAAGCTGTTGTTAACCGTTTTTACAGTGACGCTTTTACAATGATCCTTGTGATGATGTGTCACTAAGATCACATCGGCTTTTTCAAGATTCTTTTCAGGTAGTCCGTCGATTGGCAAAATGATTATTCAATTCCTTTTCAAGCGCAATGAGTTCAAGAAAGCAAAATCGCGCCACCTATTCAGAGACTTTATTGATGCAACGGCGAATATCATCATTACCGAAAAAGAAGTGCTTGTTAAATTTCAAAAACGAGCTCATACTCCGTTGCTCATCGCAGCGGGCTTTGATGAAATTGACACCAAAGTACCCAGGCTTGCGAAAAAAAGGCTACGTTTCATGTTGGGCTAAAGGTCCATGGTGTTAACTCAAAAAACTAACATGGGATTCCAGGTTAGAGCAATAATCAAGACTGCATAAAGAATTTTCATTTGCACAAGATTTTCTTCGATAATAATCTTTTTCTATGATTCTAAATAGGCTTCCCAACGCTGGGTATAAGTGGCGGGCGGGTAGAAAATTGACAGTCAAAAAGGCACCGAAATAAAAAAAGACCACCTCACTTCAAAACCGCAGGATTAGCCCGTCCATCTTCATGCCCTTGTTGCACTGGAGTGTATTATTGACTGAGCTTCGAGCTGGCTAGTCGATTCAAACTGACACCCGACTCTGCTGCCTGGATAGCAAGTTTTCGATGAACTTCCGGTGGAATCCGAACCATAAATTTGCCGCTATAATTTTTACCCGCAATTGCCGCAGGTATAGGCTCACCAGTTCTCTGCATATCATCAACTATTTCAGCTACAACTTTCCTTATGCCCTTCAAGGCTGCTTCTGGCGTTTTAGATAGCCAACTCAAGCTGGGAAATTCGGCGCATAATCCAACATATTCGCTATCATCCTGCGACCAGGTTACCCGATATGTATAACGGTCATTTTTAAGAGACATGATCATCCTCCAATTTCTGTATGGCCAAAAGCACCTGTTTTACCTGGTATGCTTTGGCTTTTCCCTTGTAGTTCTGAATATTTATTCTCGGATCACCTTGCCAAGGCGTTTTATATATCCGATGGCTGCTACTTGTTTGACGTGGCCTCCCAAAATAACAATCGCATACTTTGCATAAATCATTGTATCGAACACCTTTGGGATTCCGCTTCATCTGCAATATTATATCTTCGATTTTTGCCATAGCAATATAGTATCACTATTGATATTGTTGTCAAGGGGCTATTTGGGTGGCAATATGAGGTGGTAAATATAAGGGGTGCATAACGTCCGCAAATAAGCTGCATGCTAAATGCCTCCCGAGCCTGCACAGGCTTTACGGTAAACCACCTGGCTTATCACGTCAGCTTAATTTGCATTGCTAGCTCCACCTGCTGATTGCATCGATTGTATCAAATGGGTTGGTGTTAAATGCTATAGATGCGTGAGGTGCTTTTTTATGAATAACGTAGAAGTGAGCTTCCGGACTTCACTGTTACCGCTCAAAATAGCATTTGCGCGACCAGGGTAGCTGAAAATCTGCAATACTATTTTTACACCAATTTAACACGCTGTCGATCTCCGCACCTTGCGTACTGCCTCTTCAAAATCTGACTCAGGCTATGAGATTAGATCCTCGATTGAAGCAGATACAAATTGTTCAGGTAACAGCCCGAATTTTTTGGCTTTATCTACAAGTATAGCGGCTTTACTATCATCTATTTCAACTGTGATTCTGGTCATGGCATTTCCTTTAATCTTTTGATTTACATCTAAAGTTTATCATAATTGAAAGATCCACAAGGGCAATTGCCACATAACGTGGAAGTAAGCTGCAGCCCTTATGAGTGAGGAGTCTGCACGGCCTTTTACGATAAACCCGCAAGCCGTCAGCTCCACTGGCTTATGCTTTTTTATCTAGGAAGCCCACTTGATCGAAATTTTCCGACCAGATTGGACACAGTCCCTTAGATATAGGTTGATCAGGTTTTGGTAAGGTATTCCAGTATCTTCAGACATTCGTTTAAAATATTCGATAATGTCAACACCCATACGAATTGTTACTTGCTTTTTCAACCTCTTCACATAAGGGTTTTTGCGTCCTTTCATTTTTGAAAAATCGTATTCTTTTCTCATAATTTTTCTCCGAGATATGCTCTTTTTTCCTTTTTGGTCGCTTTCCTTGCCGAAATAATCCTGATTTCTGTTCCGCCTTTTCGTAAGGTATGGCTTACAACCAAAACTTGAAGTCGGTAACTATGCCCCAACATCAAGAACCTTTCCTCAGAGTCAGAGTGATCAGGATCAAAATACTCAATGGCGTTTTCATCAAAAAAAACAGATTGAGCCTCCTCAAATGATACCCTGTGTTTCTTTTGATTGGCTGTATTTTTCTGATGATCCCAAGAAAAGCTGATTGAATCCATAATTACATTGTAAATATGTTGTAATTTATTGTCAAGGAAACTATTAGGAGAGATGTGATATGCATAACAGTTTTGATATATGGAAAATTTTCTATCTATTGCTCTTATAGCATGTATTATTTTCCATCTATTCCGATGTTAGATTATAAATCAGGTTATGTCTCTATTTTTTCTGACGTCCTCAAGCGCTGAGGTTTCTCCCACCAACCGATAATCGAGCCATATCTTTTAAACCGGAGCCCTTCCCTGCGTTCAATCTCTCTGATCCAATCCCCCAAAGCGGATGCATGATGAATAATCAGGGGAGTACTGTGAGGGGGTAAGATATCGTTTTGCAGGCCATAAAGGTAAATCGTTTTTTGAATGTTTGCTTCAGTTTCTTTGGTATCCCAGGGCGTGGGATGTATAAATCCATGCACGGCGCCCTCTTGGCTCGAATACCCTGTTTGCTGTGGAAATTCTTCTTTCAGCTGCCGGATGAGACGAATAGCAGTGATATTTTTCTCGACACTCAGCCCCTTGTTTAGATTTCGCAATATACTGTCGTCAAAGGATTCAAAACCAATTGAACTTAAGAGCACATAAACACCCAGTTCGCCTGCCACACGCAAGGCCTCTTTTAAGTGGTCACCCCCTGAGACGAGCCAATCGGCTCTTAAAGTCAGATTGATCTGTGAGAGTTCGATCCCCCGCAAATTGACTTCACGCAATAAATCGGTAAGATCCGGCAACGGATTTTCATTGATGAGTTCAAAGGGTATCTTTCTACCTTCACTGGTTTCCGGCAGACAACGTATTTGACGGATCACCGTCTCTCGATCCAGTTTTCCGTGAAAACCTTTGTCAGCGGCCACATCGCAGAAACTACACCCCTTCAGGCGCAGTTTAATGCTTTGTTCCCGGTTTCCGTTGAGGGAAACAGGATAATCTATCTCTGTTTGGGTTATCCGGGCTGCGTGGGGGCAACCAATGTATTGCAGGACCTGGCCTGTACTAACATTTAAGGGGGCAATCCCGTCCTTTTCGGTTATGTATATATTATCCCAGCAAACTCTCCCTAAATACTTCTCGTTCCAGTCACTGGCTGGATTTTGTATGAGGTTGACGGCTTGGTCAATAAATAGAAGACCAGGAATTTGCGACAAATCATTTCCATCAGGGTGATTTAACAGTCCGATCACCTGCTCCGCCGGCCCTTGCAAGCCGACGGTGAAATTTTCCGCAAGACCTTTAAAACGGTGCGGGTGATTTTGCCAGACCTTCTCGCCTGAAAAATCTGCATTCGCCTGCGGACCTGCCAGAATGGTGACGGCCCCTTCACCCTTCAGCTCCTTTGCCAGGGCAAAAAGATCCTCGCGGCCACTCAGAGCAGAAAACCCGATAAGCGGCCGTTCGGCTCCAAAATAATCGGTCAGGGTATTTTTAAGAGAGGCCTTGTTATACTCTCGAGTGACGGCGATGACGATGCACTCGCAGGGTGTATGGTCTTGGATAATTGTGGCGGCCATTTGTGGACCCAGCAGTCCATAGGTTTCATCTTTAAAAAAGCTGGTGATGATGGCCATTTTTTTGCCAGTTCGGGATTTCATTTTGAAAATGGAAAAAGGAAGATCGCTAAAACCGATCATAGTTTTGAAATTTGCATAAAGGACATCATACGGGTCGAAGGAAAGATTCAGGAGTTGTAATGTAAAAAATCGGAGGTTCCTGTGATGAACAGGAACCTCACTAGTCTACTGAATTAATACCGTGAATCTGAGGGATGACGACTAAAGCTGAAACTTCAAATCAGTTGCTTGTTTACCCGCAGCCGACACCCGTTGCGCAGCTTTCCTGCTCTTGATCAGACTCACATCATCCGCCTCAATAAATTCCACGGCTTTGACTTCACAGAACCGGACACACTGAGGATCACCGTCACAATGGTCGCACTTGAGGACCCGCCGATCGATGGTATTGAAACTCATGGCACCAAAGGGGCATACACTTACGCATGAACGGCAGCCGATACAAGTATCATAGTCGACGGATACGCGACCCGCCTTTTCATCCTGTGATATGGCTTTTACCGGGCAGACATTCAGACAGGGTGCATCTTGACATTGCTGACATGTCATGGGAATATAAAGACCTTCGGCTTCCCATTTCATCACCCGGATCCGGCTTCTGGCAGGATTAGAAATTCCATCATGCGAAACAGCGCACACAAGCTCACACAGCCTGCAGCCGGTGCATTTCTCATGATCTATATATATCACTTTAGACATTTATTTCCTCCTATCCGATTGAATTACAGCAAATGGGACGGCTCATTTTCCAGGCCGAGGCTTTGCAGGGTTTCCGGTTTTGGAGCACCATTTTTATCAAGACCTTGGTGTTCATATAATTCATCAACCATCTTGATAAATTTTTTCTTATCGATCGTGGTACCGACGACATCTAAGGCGCCCCTTCTGCAGGGCTCGTCAAAATAGCGGTGGTTCAACATATCGCCCTTCTCGAGATCGTTTCTTTTCAAACCTTCCCTCAAATTGAAAAGTCGTTCAATCATGTTGCACCTTCTGGCGACTTCCCAAATCTCCTCGGGCGTCATTTCGATGCCGGTATTATAATACAGCACTTTGGACCACTCTTCGAAAGTCGGCAGCGTGACACCCAGAAAAACCGTATGATATTTGCAGATACCCAGACAGTCGACGCCCATATAGAGGTTTTCCTGCCAGAAAACCTGCCACGGTTTGCCGATGTATTCCGTATGCTCGGAGCTCAATGGGCCGTCGTAGGAAACCGGATTGCCGTAAATCTTCCTCAGGACCTCTTCGGGCAAGTGATAGAGGTCGATGGCCGGTCTGCTCCTCAAATGGTCCGAGCCTCTGGACGCCGTGGCGACATTGAGGGCCAACGCGGGTGTTGCTCTTTCATCCGAATGCAGATTGCTCATTCCTTTGACCTGCACAAGATAATCAAATGAGTTTTTACCGATCTTCTTTGAAGCGGGAATTCCGCCATCAGCCAGGGTATCTCCCAGCCAGCCCTTACGGTAAGCGATTCGTTCGATCAACTCGATGACTGCCTCGTCATTGCCCCAGCTCAAATCCAGTCCATCGGTCTCCTTGTCGGTGATGATGCCCAGCTCGTAAAGCTCCATGGCCCAGGAAATCAGGCTGCCGGTTTCGAGATTATCCATCCCGAATTGATCGACCAGGTGATTGCCGGTGAGAACCGTCACCGCCCGGGGGGTATCCGTCTCCGCGCCGAAGGCGCCTAAAGAGGTGTATTCCGGGCCTTCATCATATCTTCCTGCAAAGGGGCCTTCCGGAATTTTGTACTGAGCCCGGCAATGCACCTGACAGCCAAAGCAGCCCGTCATATGGTAGGGTCCCATGGTCTCCTCTGCGATCTCATCGATGCGCTCGGGTTCGATATCATCGGAATATTCACACTGGTTGTATTGAAAATTTCGAGTCCTGACACCTCCCCATGAATTCGTCGCACCCCAGATAAATGGTGTTCCCAACGTCCCTTGGGTTTGACTCACCTTGGCACTAGTGATTTGGTCGATAAAGCGTTTGTTGTATTCCAGGGCTTCGACCGGGTGGGCGATCTGTATATCCATGGTGCCGCGGGTCGCGACAGCCTTGAGGTTCTTAGATCCCATGACACATCCCATCCCGGTCCGACCGGCAGAATTTTTTACGCCGGTCATTACGTTGGCAAACCTGACCAGATTCTCTCCGGCCGGCCCACAAACGCAACTTTTGACTTCCTCATCCCCCAGCTCTTGTCTGATTGCCCACTGGGCGTCAGTTACGGATTGCCCCCAAATATCGCGGGCATCCCGAATCTCGATCTCGCCGTTGTGGATGTAGATGTAAGAGGGATTTTTGGCTTTACCCTTGATGACGAGGTGATGAAAACCAGCCCAGGCCAATTCAGGTGAGAAAAAACCACCCATATTGGCGCTGCCCAGCATGCCGGTCAGGGGCGATTTGGCCATGACGTGTGTTCTTGCTGTGGCCGAGGCACAGGTAGCCGTCAGGATGCCGGCGCTGATTATCAGGGCATTGTCGGGTCCCAGAGGATCGCACCCTTTCTTGGTATGGTTGTAAAGCAGGTATGCATCCAGGCCCCTGCCACCCAGAAACTTCTTTCTGACCTCGAGTGGGATCGGCTTTGTCTGGACATCGCCTGTGGTGAGATCGATATATGCTATCTTTCTGTTTAACGCCATATCACAGCACTCCCTTCTCTTTTAATTTTTTTTCCGCCAATTTCCGGTTGACATCCCAGACCGGTCCTCGAATACGGGGCAACGTGGGATTGACCCAGTGAACCCGATATTCCATGCCGCAGGTTGGACATTTGGCAGTCTGATGTCCCTTCTCCGGCTGGATTCTTTCCATGCAACTGGGATTATGACATCTAAACTTGCCATAGGTCCGCTTTTTGCGCAGGCTTTCGGACGTTGACCGGCCTTTGGTTTCGGTTG
>JASFJP010000163.1:0-8784 GCA_050121225.1 Desulfobacterales bacterium | reverse complement strand
GCCCTGGATATCGTCGCCAACGGGGGCAAGGTTGTTCAATTCTTCGCTTATCCCGCCCAAGACGGGATCAACCTGCTGACGGTCCTGCGGTCTGATCAGTTGCTGCTGGCCGGCTGTAAGGCACCGGAAGCCTATCCGGCGCTGACGGCAGAATGCGAGCCGTTCCACATGTTCGAACGCGAAATCGCCGAACAGTTTGGCATCCGGCCCAAAGGACATCCCTGGCTCAAAATGGTCCGCTATCAGGCCAACGAACGCGGTCTTCCGGATGTTTTCGGAAACGACTACAGCGAAGACATTCCCGGCAACTACGACTATTATGCTGTGGAAGGCGATGAGATTCACGAGGTAGCCGTCGGACCGGTGCACGCCGGCGTCATCGAGCCCGGCCATTTCAGGTTCAATTGTATCGGCGAACGGGTGCTGCATCTCGAAATTCAACTGGGCTATCAACACCGCGGCGTAGAGAAGCTATTTTTTAATGCCGACGTCAAGCGGTGGCCAATCCTGGCCGAAGGCATTGCCGGCGATACCGCGGTTGGCCACAGCCTGTGCATGGCCCAGGCTGTGGAAGCACTGGCCGCCATCGACACCGATGCCGGTGCGCGCATTATCCGCACCATCGGTCTGGAACTGGAACGTATTGCCAATCATGTGGGCGATCTTGGCGCGTTAAGCGGAGATGTGGCTTTTTTACCGCCGGCCAATTACTGCGGCCGCATGCGTGGCGATTTTCTGAACTTGAGCCTGTGGATATGCGGCAACCGCTTTGGCAAGGGTCTCGTCCGACCCGGCGGCGTGCGTTTCCCGGTGACCCATGAAGACCGCCGCGTCTTGACCGAACGCATCGCAGAATTAAAACCCCAGGTCAAACATGTCATCGATCTGCTTTTTTCAACACCCAGTGTTCGCTCACGGTTTGAAGGCTGCGGGGTGGTCAGCACGTCAGATGCGGAAAAACTGGGTTTGGTAGGCCCCTCCGGTCGCGCCAGCGGGGTTGCCTATGATGTGCGGCGCTGTTTTCCCACCGAACATTATGACCGGCTGGATATCCCCGAGAATACCGAACCCACCGGTGATGTGTATGCCCGTGCCAAAGTGCGGGCCGACGAGGTGCTGCAATCCATCGAAATTATTGAATCTCTTATCAGCAGCCCGGTTGAAACCCGCTGCGTCGAGGAAGGAGAGTTTAATCTGGCGTCGTCGTCAATGACTGTAACGATCAACGAGGGCTGGCGCGGAGAACTGTCGCATTGTTTGTTGACCGATAGCAACGGAAAAATCCAGCGCTATAAAATCAAAGACCCGTCATTTCACAACTGGAACGGATTGGCCATGGCCCTGAGGGATACGGGGATCTCCGATTTTCCGCTCAACAACAAGAGCTACAATCTGTCCTACTGCGGGTTTGATCTCTAATTAATCCGCCCTGAAAAATAGCACCTTCAGGTTTTAAAATTGTTTTTTGAAAACTGAAGAAAGTAGCTCAAACATTTGCAGAAGACGCTGAAAATAAAGGACGAAAACACGAAAAATATTACAAAAAAAATTTCGTACTTTCTATATTTCGTGTTTTCGTGATTAAAAAAAAATCATAAAGTGAATCAAAATGCTAAACACGCTGAAAAACAGATTTGAGCAGGGCTGCCGGACCAGTGCTTACCCGAAAACCAAAATCGAATTGCCAGAGCGCTATCGCGGACGGCCGCACGTCCATGCCGAGGCATCGGCCGAATTGGCAGCCCAATGCGCGGCAGCCTGCCCCCAGGAAGCCATTGATGCCGATCGCAAAGTTATCGATATGGGGCGTTGCGTTTTCTGCGGAACCTGCGAGCGCCTGTCCGAGGGCCGATTCGTCTCTTTCAGTCGCGATTTTGAACTTGCGGTGGCCGAAAAAGATCACCTTTTCACCGAGGGCGAACTTCCGTCCCTGGCCGAACATGCTAAAACACATTTCAAAAAACTGTTCGGCCGCTCCCTGCAGCTGCGCCAGGTATCGGCTGCCGGCTGCAATGCCTGTGAGGCCGATTTGAACGTGCTGGCCACACCGTTTTTCGATTTGGCCCGCTTCGGCATCAACTTTGTGGCATCGCCGCGTCATGCCGACGGAATCGTCGTAACAGGCCCGGTTTCCAGAAATATGAAAACCGCGCTGCTGCAGACCTATGAGGCAACGCCGCCCCCCAAAGTTGTAATCGCCGTGGGCAGCTGTGCACTATCCGGCGGCCCGTTCCGTGGCAGCTCCGAAATCACTGAAGGCCTGGATCTTCTTTTGCCGGTGGATCTGTATATTCCAGGCTGTCCGCCGCACCCGCTGAGTAATCTTCACGCGCTGCTCACTTATTTCAAGTAAAAGTATAGTCTTCCAGATAAAGTTATTGGGCAGCGTTATCAGTCGCCGCCTTTCGACAACATACAATTTGTACGCCTTACTCAGGGGGCTCCTTCTAGCCTTGCTAAAAACCTCATCTGAAAGCCAATAGCTACAATATCAATTAAAGCATTGGGCCGTGCAAAACACATTTGGAGGGCCGTATTTTTGTGCAGCAATAGATCGGTAAAGGCCCTTGGGCATCTTTTTCTGATTAGATGCCGTCAGAAAATGAAAGTATTGTGCTGAGGAGATACATTCCGCTGGGATATCGTCGTCGTTCTCGTGCTCGATCGGGTCAGAACCTGGATTTACCAACTCCCTTTTTCGATTACAAGGCCGAGCTACAGCATCTTCCGCCTGATTTTAAATACCTTTTTCGGCCATTAAAGGCCGTTTAAGGAAATTATAAGCCGTCTAACTTTTTGGTATTGTTTGTTTTACCGGAAGGAATACAGATTTCTCAATCTGACATATACAATTCGTATGAAGTCATATTTATTAGAGTTGCTTTGAAGGCTGCAAGGCTTTACGTTTTTGCCAGGCCAAGAACTCACCGGGACGAAGCCGGTAACGGGCAAAATTTCCCTCGTGTAATGCGGCTAATTCTTCTTTAACGATCTTGAGAAAATGTTCGCGATCATCCTCCACTACCCGATCCTCTACTAAATGTGAAAGAAGCTCTCCTTCATCAGCAGCTTTCCCCTGACCAACCTGCCGAATCACCTCACCCACACAATCCATCAAAGCATTCCGATAGCGCAGCCGGAATGCATCGGGCTCCCCTAAAGCGTGGCGTACAACATGATAACGTTGGCACGACCGTTCATATGTCCAGACGAATACGTCTCTCAGGAGCTCAGTGCGGTTGAGTTCATAGACCCCCAGTAGTCCATTGATATATTGGTCTTCCGGTACATCCAAAAAGGATAGAGGGCACAGGTTGTGGCGAATGAGGGGAATATTCGCAGCCAACCGCGATACCCTCTTATTGACGTCTTCGAACGGTTGAAGATAGGGCAGATGTACTGTGACGAAAAATGCCTGTTCATATGGATCAGAAATGGCAGAGGCAATAGACAGGATTTGACTGAAAAGTTCATCAATTAATTGCGGCATTGCCAGCGGTTCATAGACAGACTTCCCTATACTAACAGGGATGGCACGCAATCGCCCTGATGCTTTCGGATCCCCTAGTAGATTATCGGAAAGCAATGCATGAATATTGAGAATGGTTCGGCGATCAAATCCCGTTTCGTCTGCTGCATCCACGAGGAACTCAATCGCCGCTTTGTGATTAAGAACCATTTGAGTCTCGAACGGGGTTTTACCGGGTGCTGATTCTCCAAATGCAATGAGCCTTTCGGTTTCAAGGAGTGAATAGGTGTTTCCTTCCAGACGGCTTGACGCCCAGGAAAGATCAATCAAAAGCCTGCCAAGAATCTGCCGAATATAGGTTCCTGCAGCGTAATCAATGCCGGTGCGTCGGCCAATATCTTTCAAGTGATTACGGATTGCCGGTTGCAAGTACCAGCTTACATTAGGTTCATAACTGTCTATGAATTTTCTTTGGTAACCGACCGGATGACGAGCAGTTAAAGGTCGAGAAATCAGTTCTTCAATCTCTCGTGCATCGGTAGAAAGTAAGATTCCACCCCTGGTTTCATTCGTTTTATCGGGTGTAACCAAGGTCAGGTAGCGAGTGGCTCGTCCCGCACCTACAATTTGGATACGTCCCTGCTTTTCAAGCAGGGCCAACCGTCTCTGCAACGTACGGCGATTGAGTGACATGCCCTGACTTTTAAGGGCTTTCTCTATTTCCCCAATTCCCCAGCCTTCAGGTCGTGCGGCAAGAATGGTTTCAATAGGGGACAGATCTCTGTTTGAAATGTATTTTGGCATTTTTATGTCGCGATATCAGTTTTCGCGACAAAATAACTTTTTATTTGTCGCGAGTCAAGCTATTGTGACAGATTATTTGTCACGATAATGTGTTCGCAGCTTTGAACGACAAAAATATCTGTTTGTATCGAAGTTGCTTCTTTTAAAAAGAGGGATATAAATTTCTCAATCTGACATATACAATTCGTATGAAGTCATATTTATTAGAATTGCGAAACGTAATCCTAAATTTTGTCTGACTGTGTACTAATAGCCGAAATACTCACAAAGAGTGAAATGTGTATGTCGTATTATGTAATACACACCACGGCATAAATTTTGGTGGTATATCACCATGCCAGATATTGTGGTTCGTAAATAGATTTTTTGATTTTTTTGGGGTAAAATCCTTTTGATGTGTCGAAGCGGATTATAGAGATATATTTTTCGTATCTTGATGATGAAAGAATATGGCGCAATGGGGATAGAAGCAGCTACCGCAGTCGCTCACTGGAGAAACGGGATTGATGATATGACAAGCTTTGAGAGGCTAAATTTTCGGCACACATGGGGATACCGTGTACTTTAGAACCCCATGGGTACATATGTTATTAGCAAAAAGCCCAAAGCTGCTATCGCAATAAGTAATATTAATAGTTTTCGCCCTTTTATATTTGGATGCGATCTCTCGGTGTTTTTAACCTGTTGTCTCTCTTTGATTTTGCTTTTAAATCTTTTGGCCTTCAGTCTTGTTTTCTTATCGAACACTAAGCCACAATATTCACATTCATTGATTCCTTCATAAGGAAGCTTACATCGAGGACATACGATTTTTTTCACCATATCCTCCTGTAAATAGGAAAGCTCAGCGAATATGTAATCATTCTTGATAGTAGTCTGCAGTGATATTTTGCCTTGTTCAATTCTGAAAAGATATCATCAGTTCGAAAAGACTTTATTATGATGATGAGTACGCCGTTACTAAGGCAAAGAAACTTATCAAAAAAAAGCTTGGATTGCTACAATTAGTATCGCATCTATATAAAGTTTCTGACGTTTGCTGAGTAATAGCGTATAGCTGCGACAGGTTGTAACGGGTTGAAAAAGCTTACGATGAGAGTGGTATTGAAAATCCTAAAAGAAATAGCCCTCGCAAGCCCAAAATTGGAAATCCGACATGACGTCATTAAAAGGCTCAACGAAGGGTGTCAGTGGCAAGCGAGAACCCATCTGAGTGTCGAAGTTTTAAATTATTCAATTATTTTAAATCGTTTCCTTGCTTCATATTTTGGCACAACGTTAAAGTGCCACCACTCATACTTCAAGGGAATAAAACCAGAATTTGGCATTGAATCCGAACGTAACTTTCTATTTTTTATCTGTTCAACTGTGAGACTAAATCCGAATTTTATTTTGGCGTATTGCCAGTATATTTCCAGCATGCTTTTACGAAACGGAGAAAATGCCATGTCATATGCCTAACATAATAGGCCGAGGTCGCCTCCGCGATCCAGATTACAGCATTTGATAACTATAGAATTTTTACTAAATAAAAACTCTAAAAAAAGTGTGAACAAGAAACATGATTGAAAGGATTAAAATAGAGTATTTGATTCTTTTTTTATGAATACTTAACTGGTGGTCATTTATATCATCTTTGGTGAACATAAATGAGACAAACCTCAGTGGCCTAATTGGATATAAATAGAAGTTTTCCTGTGAGATGCCAAAAGGGCGTTCAAATGAGACCTTTCTCCATATTAGAGTTTTATATTTTTTTAAGTATTCAAAAAAGTCGATGAAAAAATATATGATAAAAACGCCGACAGCGAAAAATAAAATTAATAAAATGAAAGAAATGAGATTTTCCAAAATGCTAATCCTTTCAATTATTTTTTAACCTATGGAAGACTATTTTTGGCGCGCATGTTTAAGTTTATATGTTTTTTCTAAAGCAAGCTCTCTGTTCTGTTCCTTCCTCTTTCCTTCGCAAGATAAAGAGCCTGGTCGGCTTTCCGGATCAAATCATTAAGTATAGTCTCAACATCACTGCTTTCTACCTTTATTAAATGAAAGCCAAGTGAGATCGTTATTTGAACACTTGTTTCATCAAAACAGAACTCAAAACTCTCGACAGCCTTTCGAATCCGCTCGCATTGCAACCGCATGTCTTCTTTGTTAATTTCACCACGTGGTAAAATAATAAATTCTTCGCCACCATAGCGGGCGAAAAGATCTTCAGTACGCTTATTTTCAATGACAGTGTTGACAAACTGAGCTAAGACGAGGTCACCAATTTGATGACCATATGTGTCATTGACCTGCTTAAAGTTGTCAATATCCATCAGAATGACACCAACCGGCAACTTATGCCGACCGGCATAAGCCATCTCCGAATGGGCAAGTTTGATAAAGTGATGACGGTTAAATACACCCGTAAGCGCGTCAAAAGAAGCTCTATGTAAAAGGTTCTCCTCCGATCGAATTTCAGCTTCAGACTTATATTCAATTTTCATTATTGAATGACCCAGCTGAAGGGGAACACCAGGTGGGAGAATGGCGCGATTTACCTTTCGAGAATCAATATATGTACCGTTGGTGGATCCCTTGTCTTCGATCATAATTGTATCGCCCATCCATTCGATGACACAGTGGATGCGGGATATCCGGTCGTCCTCTATGCTGATATCGGCCTGGGGCGATCGGCCAATGGTCATGATGCCCCTATGGAGCTTATGGCGGCGGCCACTGTCGTTGCCGATATAAATCACTAAGTAAGGATGTCGGCCATCAGACTGAATAAGGGATTCGAGATCTATAATGGCTGTTTTATCAGGATTGATTAGTTCGCTGTCTTTCATCGATAATTTCTATCAAAATTATATTATTAGGCCGTTGCATAGCTGTTCGAGACATTATTAAGTATGAAAAATTGGATCAAATGCAGCAATTTAAAGCAAAGATTATTTTTAGATTATCGGAATCTCGAAAAAAAACTTTAGTGATTCATGAATTGAATGTGACTTTGTTGATGTGAATAGATTTAGAAGCATGATTTAGATGATCCGATACTGATAAAATCCTACTCCAACTAGTATCAATGATTTTTGCAGATTTGCCAATCACTTATCCATTCTTTATTCAAACGAGTTATATTCTCATAAATATAGGGATAAATTATTTCGTCCTTTTAGAAATCTCAAGCTTCCCTAAATCAATTCCAATGTTAATGCCCCTGCCGGAACCTTTCAGCGCCAGTGAAATCTCGCCCTTTGTGTATACAGAGGCCTGAGCTGATCTAACTGCTCCTGCATGAGCCTCCGCTGCTATGTATGCACCGAAGATTTCATCTATGCTTAGCACCTCGGAGAATGTGCCTTCGCCGTCTAAAATTTCCATTTTGCCAAAGCTAAGACCACCCCCGGTGACATTTATTTTAACATTAGCTTGTTGGCCATTGCTGCAAGTCACCCTACCATTACCTTCGGCTGTTTTGTAGAAGACTGACCATCCCTTGAGGTTAAAGTCCATATAACACTTGGTTGTGGTTGGTCTCTTATCTGTGGCGAGAACGGTAGCTGAGACAAAGAGCTGCAGTATTATCAATTCGATTATAACAATCTTTTTCATTAGATCTCCTATTTATTGGATCTATAAATTATTTTTCTTAGCCCACTTCTTGTGCTTCTTTTTCATTTGTTTCGCCGGGAATTTTTTTACATGCTCTGCATGATGAACGTATGGCTTGGCGGTATCCAGCTCAAGATTGACATAATTTCCCATTTCCGCTTGCAGTTTGTTCGGCAATGATGCCCCTACCTCCCAGTTATCACCTTTGAGGTAAAAATAAAGCCCTCTCTTTGTGTCATGATAGACTTTACTGGAGGGGTAGTATCGGTACTGATGTTTTGCTCGGTAACCATGCGCCGGAGCATGAGCAGGTGGTCCGCCCTTCTTGTGTTTGTGTTTCACCTGTTGTTGCTCTGGTTCTGAGTCTCTGCCCCAAGAAAAAGAGAAGCTTCCACCTGCAAAAACATTGGTACTCATGGCTAAAACGAAGACGCTGATTACAAAATAAATAACCAGATTTTTTACAGAATTGCGATGCATAAGATTCCCCCTTTTTAGAAAAAGCTTTTTGATTGGTGTGGTTACAGTTTGATGAAAGCCATTACATTTGCAAAAACTTCAGGCCATCAACCAAATATCGGCACAATTGGGAAAATCTTTAATTTTATGCCTGCATCAGGCGGCTATAAGAAGTTTGCATGGTCTCTATAGTATCAGATTCTGGCGGGAGGCTATCTCTAAGAATTGAACAGTTATAAAGAGAGCAATAAAAAAGTCATATTGTTGAATTTGAAATATTCCGAAATATAGGTGTTTTTGGTTCGAATTTTTTATCCTGGTGGTGCGTTCGAATCAAATTTGTTATAAATTCGATGCTCTCACTGTCTTTCCCATGAAAACAAAACCCTGTCCTTGCTTTGCCCTTCTCGATTTTTGTTGAATGAACCACCGACCCAACAATG
>JASFJP010000162.1:0-8808 GCA_050121225.1 Desulfobacterales bacterium | reverse complement strand
AGTTCGAACCTTTCCAAGTAAAGCAGGAGACTTTTCTTTCACTGCTTTCCTCCTCCTCACTGCAACAACCGTCTGACGTTCACCTCCTTTCGCCCGATAATTTCATACAACAAAAAGGACTGTTAGATTTTTATTAAATGCAATTTATAAATGCAAGGAAAATGTTATTTCATAGCCCAACAGTATAATACTGTATCACATTTAACAATGTTTATATCCTTGACACAATTGAGGGGCTTTCCTATGATGCCTACCCGGGACAAACCGGAATTGAAAATTGAAGATTGTAAATTGACTATTTTTGGATGTCACTTCGCTCCGTCCCTTCTAAAATCGAAAGAATACCACAAATATTCAATATTCAATCGACAATAATCAATCGCTACAAGATATTGAATATATCCCAATTCAATTTTTCTTCACTAATAAATCACAGAAATAACTTTTAGAGATCTACAAGGGAATTCTGGATTATGGTCTTATACATCGCGTTATGTTTGATCGGATTTGTGCTGCTTTATTTTGGCGCAGAATGGCTGGTAAAAGGGTCGTCCAGTCTCGCGCGCAGTCTGGGCGTGACCCCGATTGTTATCGGTTTAACTGTGGTTGCATTCGGCACCTCAGCCCCTGAGCTGGTCGTCAGTCTTATTTCTTCAATTCAGGCCAAAAGCATGATTGCGGTGGGTAACGTGGTCGGCAGTAATATCTGTAACATCGCCCTTGTATTGGGTCTGTCGGCTGTATTTAACCCGATAAAAAGCGATCCTTCGGTGGTTAGACGCGACATTCCGATCATGCTGGCCATATCCGCATACCTTTTACTGCTGACGTTAAATTCCAACCTGGGCCGTATAGAGGGCGCAACCCTTTTTGCCGGAATCATCGCTTATACTTGTTTTAACTATTACCTGGCAAAAAAAGAAACCGCTGAGGCGGCCGATATCGAATCCGAGTTGAAAGAAATCGGATTTATTGCTTCCAGGTCCAAACAGATTTTACTGATTTTGGCAGGTATTGCCGGAGTGGTGGGTGGGGCTCAAATTGTTGTCGATAACGCCGTAAAGATCATGGCCATTTTAGGGGTTAGTGAAAAATTCGTCGGCTTAACAATCGTTGCCTTTGGTACTTCCCTGCCCGAACTCGCCACCTCAGTAGTCGCTGCCCTGCGTGGAGAAATGGATATCAGTATTGGCAATCTTGTGGGCAGCAATGTGTTTAATATCATGAGCGTATTAGGTGCTGCTTCTCTGGTCCGGCCCATTCCAATTCCCGGTGGATTTTTCGAAAGTGGACTTTGGATTGATTATCTGGTTATGATGTTTACCAGTTTTTTACCCTGGCTGATGATGAGAAAAGATTTTACCGTTAAACGCTCAGACGGATTCATTCTTTTAATCTGTTACGTGGGATATCTGGGGTATCTGATCTATAAAGCATAGGCAAAAAACGGAGCGCGTGATTGCAGATTGATTAGGTTGATTGGCTGAGTTTATTGACGAAACAAACACAATCAACCCAAAAAATTCAATTGACTGCGCCGGTCAGTTTGCCGGCAACCAATCGCCAATGCCACACCGATCTCTTCTCGGATTACATGACACCTCTCAACGTATTCATAACCTCTTCCATGTCCTCCGGTATTGGAGATTCGAATGTCATGAACTCGTCGGATTCCGGATGGGCAAACCCGAGACGCCATGCATGCAGCATCTGTCGTGGAATGAGTTGAAGATAGTGGATTACCTGCGACGGTATCGATGAATAAATTTTGTCTAAATTTAGCAACAGTTTTCTGGGTCGATAGATTGGATCCCCGACAACCGGATGGCTCATCGATGCGCAATGAACCCGAATTTGATGGGTACGACCGGTTTTCAGGTTCACCTCAAGCAACGTAAGGCCCGGCAAGCGTTCTCGAATTCGCCATCTGGTTTCAGCCTCACGACCTTTGCGCGTCCGGGTGGACATTCGTTTGCGGTCGATGGGATGCCGACCGATGGGCTGTTTGATAATTCCGTCGTCTGCTGCAACGTTACCGTAAACCAGGGTTAAATATTTTTTGAGAATTTTTCTGCCTTTAAATTGGTTGGATAAATTTTCAAGGGCGGATGTATTTTTTGCAACTACCATGGTTCCGGTTGTATTTTTATCCAGACGGTGCACGATGCCCGGTCGAATTTCACCGCCGATGCCAGCGAGATCGGGGCAATGATAAAGGACAGCATTGACAAGGGTCCCGGAGTAGTGTCCGGGCGCCGGATGAACCACGAGGCCGGCCTGTTTGTTGACGACAATTAAATGTTCATCTTCGTAGAGTACATGAAGGGGAATCGGTTCGGGCTGAAAATCTATTTCCAGAGGGGCGGGAATTGATCCTTGGATTTTATCGCCTAATTTTACCCGATATCCGGGCTTTTTGTGACGGCCGTTTACCCGAATTCTGCGTTTATTTATCAGCGATACGGCAAACGCACGCGAACAATCCGTTATACGTGCGGCGATAACGACATCAAGCCTTTGGTTGTCATCGGCGCTCTCAGCCAGAAAGGTAATCCCACCATCTTGGGCCATACTGATGAATGCGGGCGTTAGTTTTCAGTAATATCGGAAACAAATAATGATTCAATTTCCGTAAGGATGGTTACTTCGTCCGTATTTTTCGCGGTGGACAACTCTCTGACCAGAAGGACCTGGGCTGTATCGTAAAGTTTACGCTCACCAAAAGATAAATCTTTAGTTAGTTTCAGCAAAAATAGGTCCCGAAAGACCTCTGCGACATCATAGAGTGAGCCTGTTTTGATTTTGTCCATATACTCGCGATACCGCCGATTCCAGGTTTGATTATCCGGCAGCGAATCGTTGCGCGACTTCATAACGTCATAGACTTTAGAGACCTCTTTTTTATCAATGATATCCCTTAACCCGACGGATTCAACATTTCCGGTGGGAATCATGATCACCATGCCGTTTTCCAGGACTTTCATAATATAAAAATCTTGTTTTTCACCGTTTACAACTCGACTCTCGATCGCTTGGATCTGTCCAACGCCGTGCGCAGGATAAACGGCAAGGTCTCCAACTTGGAATTCCCGTAGTTGCTGTTTTGCAGGCTGCATGTTTTCTTTAACCTTTTTTTCGGTCATTTTCCCCCCAGTTATGTAAATATTTGTATCGGAATCGGGCAAGGGGTATCGATTCTTAAGGCTTTTCATAACATACCTTTCCCGAACAATCAATTAAAAAAGGATTGGCGCAATGCTGCGCGCCAATCCTTCTATAAAAACCCGCTTTTAAGATGAGCGTTTACAACAAGAAAGGGACCAACAGCAGGGCAACCACATTGAGAATCTTAATCATCGGGTTGATTGCAGGTCCGGCAGTATCCTTGTAAGGATCGCCAACCGTATCACCGGTAACTGCCGCTTTGTGCGCATCACTGCCTTTACCGCCCAGATGGCCGTCTTCGATGTACTTCTTGGCGTTGTCCCAAGCGGCTCCACCGGTAGTCATCGAAATGGCCAAAAACAGCCCGGTAACAATACTACCGATCAGCAACCCGCCCAGCGCGATTTTCCCTAAGATGAGACCCACCAGGACCGGAGTCACTACCGGCAACAGTGCCGGCACGATCATTTCTTTCAGGGCAAACCGGGTGACGATGTCTACACAGCGCGCATAATCCGGCTTCCCGGTTCCTTCCATTATGCCTGGAATCTCCCGGAATTGGCGCCGCACCTCGTCAACCACCGCGCCGCCGGCTTTACCGACTGCGCGCATGGCAATCGACGCAAATAGAAACGGCAGCAATCCGCCAAGGAAAAGACCGATAATCACATTAACATCGGCAAGGTCGAACCTCAAATCCGCTTGACCGCCATGCAGGGCAAATTCTTGAGTGTAGGCCGCAAACAGAACTAAAGCAGCTAGCCCAGCCGACCCGATGGCATATCCTTTCGTGACGGCTTTGGTGGTGTTGCCCACCGCGTCCAGTGGGTCGGTGACTGCCCGGACGCTATCATCCATTTCCGCCATTTCGGCAATCCCACCGGCATTGTCGGTAATCGGACCATAGGCATCGATGGCAATAACCATACCGGTCATGGAAAGCATTGACATGGCGGCCATAGCAATGCCGTAAAGCCCGGCGGCGGAATACGACACACCGATGGCCAAGCAGATGGCAAGCACCGGTAACGCTGTGGCTTCCATGCTGACAGCCAGACCCGCGATGATATTAGTACCATGTCCGGTGGTGGAAGCCTCAGCCACCATTTTAACCGGCTTGCGGATACCGGTGTAGTATTCCGTAATGATGACAATCACAACGGTGAGAACCAGTCCGACAAGTGCCGCTAGAAAGATCCTTCCTCCGGAAAGCTCCGCTACGTCGCTAAACATGCCCAAACAGGCTACCAAAAAAGCGATGGCCGCTAATATGGCCGAACCGAACATCCCCTTATATAGGGCCCCCATGATATACTCGTTTTTTCCCAGCTTGACAAAGAAAACTGCGATCATGGAAGCAACAATCGAAATGGAACCGAGCACGAGGGGGAATTGGGTTGCGATGTCAATCTTGGGATAAAGCAGGTTTCCCAGAAGCATAGCGGCAACCGCGGTTACGGCATAGGTTTCAAATAGATCAGCCGCCATTCCGGCGCAATCGCCTACGTTGTCGCCAACATTGTCGGCGATAACAGCTGGATTTCGGGGATCGTCTTCCGGAATTCCGGCTTCAACTTTTCCAACCAGGTCGGCACCGACATCGGCGCCCTTTGTAAAAATACCGCCACCCAAACGTGCAAAAATGGATATCAAACTTCCACCGAAACCTAAGGCGACCAGAGCAATTACGGCTTCTCTGGGTTGCGTGCCGCTGGCCAGCAGCACCGTATAACATCCGGCAACGGCCGTCAGTGCGAGGCCCGCAACGATCATACCCGTCACGGCACCGCCCTTAAATGCCAGGGCCAGTCCCTTGGCCAGACCACCTCTGGCTGCTTCAGCGGTTCGCACGTTAGCCAACACCGACACCCGCATTCCAATATAGCCGGCGGCAAATGACGCAATCGCTCCGATTAGAAAGCCGATGGCTGTTTTCCAGCTCAAGGCGAATCCAATGATAATAAATAGGATAATTCCGGCCATGCCCATGCTTTTGAGCTGACGGTTTAAATAAGCGACGGCACCCGTTTTGATTGCGGTGGCAATTTCACGCATTTTTTCGTTGCCCGCCGGAGCGCTTTTGACCATACTCGCAAGAATAAGCGAAAAAATCACACCGGCAACACCAACCAGTGTGCAAATCAGCGGTAATAGATAGTTCATCCTTTCCTCCAAATCATAAGTTTTCGTTTAATCAGTCGTCTCAACAATTTTACTGTTAAATAAGTTCATCCCAATTTTCGTACCTTTACATAGAACCGTAACAACTGCATCCCGGGCTCTTTTTATGATCTGGTTCAGCAATTTTATCTCTGCAACGGAAAATCGACCCAGAACATGATCAGTCACACTGACTTCAGCCTCAGAACGCCCGACACCGACGCGAAGCCGAACGAAATCGCCCCCGCCAAGGGTATCGATCAACGATCTTATACCGTTGTGTCCTCCATGCCCTCCTTTCTCTTTTATTTTTATTCTTCCAAACGCAAGGTCTATGTCGTCATGGACAACCAACATATCCTCACATTGTATTCTGAAATAATTCGCCAGGTTTTGAATCGGTGGCCCACTAAGATTCATGAAAGCCAAGGGCTTGGCCAAGATAACGTCAACCCCGTCAATACACCCGCGTCCATAGGCAGCGTTGAATTTTTTTTTATCTATGGGGATGTTATGCTCCTCGGCTATCTCATCCACAACCATGAATCCGACATTGTGCCGTGTATTCTTGTAGGCCCCTCCGGGATTTCCGAGCCCGCCAATCAACCAAAATTTATTTCCAGGCACGTCTTCGATATGCCAAATTCCCAATATAGCAGCAGGCCGAAAAACCTGCTCCACATTTAAACATGTCCACATCTGTGGGGCAGGCTCGCCGGCCTGCCAAAATGCTATTCTTCCTCCGCGGATTTCGCAGCTTCCGGAGCTCCTTCTTCTTCACCTTCAGCTTCCTCGACTTCTTCTTCCTCTTCTTCCTCTTCAGCAAGCACTTCAACCTTCGGACTGAGCACGGTTACAAGGGTAAAATTAGCGTCTGCCGGAAATTCAACATTCTCACCCAGCTCTAGTTCCTCCGAATGGACGGATTCCCCGATGTCAAGGTCGGTGATATCGATCTCGAAAGCGCTGGGAATATCATCCGGCAAACAGAGTACTTCGAGCTCGCGTCGCACAATTTGCAACAAGCCGCCGAGCTCAACCCCCTTGGAGATGCCTTTGGTTACAACCGGCACCATCACCTTAATTTTGCGATCCATGTCGATTTCATAGAAATCCACATGGATTAAATTTCCTGAAACCGGGTGGATCTGCAGTTCCTTGATCATGGCCGTTTTCGCAGCCTTTTCGCCGTTTTGTATTAATAAATTCAATATAATTTGGCCGAGGCCGCCTTTTTTGAGGATCTGCTCAAGCTCTTTACCGTTAACAGACAATAATACCGGCGTGATTTTCGGGCCGTACAATACCGCAGGTATGTGTCCGGTCCGCCTCAGAGCCCGAGCCGGTCCATTCCCCACTGTTTTTCGAACGGTTGTATTCAAATCAAATTGTTCCAAATAAATGACCTCCTTGCTGGTTATATAAATAGAGACGTAACAGAATCTCCTCGATAACTGCGAATAATGGCTTCACCAAACAATTTAGATATGGTGAGCACCTTGACTTTTTCACAAGCGGCGGCATTTTCCCTCAAAGGTATCGTGTCGGTAACCACCAGGCTTTTTAGAACCGAATTATTAATTCGATCTATGGCCGGACCGGAAAGAACGGGATGTGCGCAGCAGGCATGAATTTCTTTGGCGCCGGCGCCTAAAATCGCATCGGCAGCCTCGGTCAACGTGCCTGCAGTGTCAGCCATATCATCCAAAATTACCGCCACCTTGTCCGCCACATTACCAATCACAGCCATTGCTTGCGCCTGATTGGGAGCATCTCGACGCTTATCTATAATTGCCAGATCTGCATTCAAACGTTTAGCAAAGGCTCTGGCGCGCTCAACCCCCCCTGCATCGGGAGAAACGATGACGAGATTGGAATTGAAATGGGTACGAATGTAATCAATTGTAACCGGTGCTGCAAAAAGGTTGTCCACCGGAATGTCGAAAAAAGCCTGAATTTGACCGGCATGCAAATCCATGGTGATTATTCGATTCGCACCGGCAGCAGTTATCAAATCTGCAACTAATTTAGCGCTGATCGGAACCCTGGGAGCAACTTTTTTATCCTGCCGTGCATAGCCATAATACGGAATAACGGCAGTGATTTTTTTGGCTGAAGAGCGCTTAAAAGCATCAATCATCAACAGCAGTTCAACGAGATTGTCATTGACAGGCGAACAGGTTGATTGAATAACAAAAACATCCTTCAAACGGACATTCTCATTGATTTCGATCTGAATTTCACCGTCGCTGAATGTTTTAACCTTAGCGCCCCCAATTGGCAAACCGAGATACTCACAGATTCGGTTTGCGAGCTCAGGGTTGGAGTTCCCCGCGAATACGGCAATGCCTTCCATCTTAATCTCCCGCCGAATATGTATGAACGCGCTTTAAAATTGTCCTAATTGGATCAGGAATGTGATTCCGAATTCATTTTTGGCTGGGGCGGGAGGATTCGAACCTCCGAATGCAGGAACCAAAATCCTGTGTCTTACCACTTGACGACGCCCCATCATGCGGGAGAAAATTTAAACGCCAAGCACGTAAAAAGCCCTTCCCCCTTAACATCGATATCGGCGTTTAACAATCAACAAAACTAATTTTATCTATAATTTTAGAAAGATAGATTTCAACGTGAATATCGGGATCGAAAGCATCCTTTGCTTTTCTGGCTGAGCCAGGATCAGAAAAAAGACCGAATACAGTCGGTCCACTTCCTGACATCAGCGCGCCCACCGCGCCATGTTTTAACAGTTGCTCTTTAATCGTGTTGATAACGGGATAATTTGACGCCGTCACGGATTCCAGGTCGTTGCAGAGGTGCAATGAGGCATCAAAACCGCTTTTCTTTAAAGGGGCTTTCTTAAGTTTTTTTTTACATTTTGTCAATCTTAAATTAAAATTCCGGTAAACTTCCTGGGTCGGCACCCTAATTCCCGGATAAATCAGCAAAAGACAATAAGGCAAAGGCTTTTCGTAGGCTTCCAATTTCTCACCAATTCCGGTGGCAAAAGCTGCTTTCTGAAATATAAAAAAGGGCACATCGGCGCCAATAGATCTTCCCATGGACATCAAATCCACCCGGCTCAATGGAAAATTATAGTGCCGGTTTAGTCCTAAGAGAACACTGGCGGCATTGCTGCTTCCTCCCCCGAGTCCTGCGGCAACCGGTATGTTTTTTTCGATCGAAATTTTCAAACCGTCTTTTCTGTTCAACCTATTCAAGAACAGAGTTGCGGCTTTGTGGGCATGATTGGTTACGTCGAGCGGGATTTGAGCGTTATTGGTTTTAATCTGAATGTCACGACCGCTAAATTCAAGCTGAATAATATCGTAGAGATCAACACAGCACATCAGTGAGAAAAGCTCGTGATAACCATCCGGTCTCTTTCCGGTTACCTGCAAGAACAGGTTGATTTTAGCGGGAGACAGAATTCTCATTAACGTTGGTTCAGGATTCATTCATGGCGCTTAGGTCATCATG
>JASFJP010000161.1:0-8820 GCA_050121225.1 Desulfobacterales bacterium | reverse complement strand
GCCGGATATAAAAACATGATTGGTGTTTTTAATCAGCCGGAATTTGTGATCTGCGATCCAGATTTATTAAACACACTACCGCCAAGAGAAATTCTATCCGGTCTGGCCGAAGTCGTCAAACATGCCGCCATTGCCGATGACCGGCTGTTTAAGTTCCTTGAGGATAATTTTGAAAAAGCGCTCCAACTGGACCCTGCGGTAACAGAAAGGCTGGTGTATGATTCTGCGGTCATTAAGTCGACAATCGTCAACCAGGATGAGAGAGAGCAAGGTGAGAGAAGAAAGTTGAATTTCGGCCACACTTTGGGTCACGCCATCGAGAAAATGACCGCAGTTTCCCACGGTGAAGCGATTAGTGTCGGTATGGCGATAGCTGCTGACCTGTCGGTTAAATTCAATCTGTTGTCCACTTCAGATAATAAAAGGCTTCATAATCTATTATCAAATTTTAAACTGCCAATCCAATTGAAATTCGATCGGAAAATGCTGATGGGTGGCATCAGAAGGGATAAAAAGAGGGCAGGGGATATGATACATTTTATATTGCTCAACGGAATAGGCGAGGCGGTAGTTGAGAAATTTTCAATCCAAAGGTTGAGCGAACTGTTGAAAGATGTAAATTATATTTCCGATTCGCTGTAGTTGTACCTTGCCAAATTTGATAATCTCGTAACACGCTAGGAAAACAGGATTTTTATCAAAGAGTGTCGTATTCATTTATGGGCTTTTGTAAAGAGGCAAGCGGTAAAGACATGCAAAGAGAATCCAAGAAAATCGGTGCCGATCAAGCGACCACCCGACGTCTTGATAAGCGTCGAAGGTCAATCGACGAAATCGATGCCACACTTCTCGATCTTATAAATAAGAGACTCTCGCAGGCCAAGGAAATTGGGAAAATAAAGGAAGACCACAGGGCTCCGATCCGCGATAATGTCCGTGAAAGTGAAATTTTGGAGCGCCTCTTGGCCTTAAACGAAGGCTGCCTTTTGAGTAAAACGTCACTTCTACAAATATTCAGTGACATTGTGGCAGCGTCGCGTGATATTCAGAAACCCTCTGTATCCAACACACGTGGTAAAGAAGTCCCCAGCGTATATGTCGTGATGGGGAACCCGATAGCACACAGTTTAAGTCCGGTCATGCATAATATGGCATTTCGGGCAACCCAGTCTAACGCTGTATATATTGCTGTAGAAGTCAAAGACATATCTAGCGCAATCACCGGTTTCAGAAACCTACATTTCAAGGGCGCTAGCATTACAATTCCTTATAAGGTGTCGGTTATGGAATATCTCGATGATATCGACAGCTCGGCTTTAAGCATTAAGGCCGTTAACACGATTCTTAAGGACAATGGCCGTTTGGTTGGTTTCAACACGGACTGCGACGGGGCTGTCAGAGCGTTATCGGAAAAAACATCTATTTCAGGCAAAAAGATCGCCATTATCGGGGCAGGCGGGGCCGCCCGTGCGATCGCTTATGGCATAACATCGGAAAAGGGGAGTGTGACGATATTAAATCGTTCTCGGGACAAGGGTGAGCAGCTGGCAAGAGATCTTGAGCTAAACTTTCGACCGTTGTCGGAATGCCGGCATGTAAAATGCGACATTGTTATTAATGCAACACCTGTGGGCATGACGCCGTATGTCGATGAAATGCCGCTACCGGCGGATTTTCTTGAAAATGACATGGTAGTGATGGATGTCGTGTATAGTCCGTTGAAAACGAAACTATTAAAAACTGCCGAAAATATTGGATGCGTTACGGTAGACGGTATATCCATGTTTGTTTATCAGGGGGCCAAGCAATTTGAATTGTGGACGGGATTGGATGCACCTCTGGAAATAATGAAAATGGTCGTGACAGCTGCCTTAGAGCAAAAGTCGTCGAAAGCACGCCATGCGTGAAATAAGACCGAAACAAATAACTGGCGCAAAGATCAGCGTACCGGGTTCAAAGAGTTACACCCATCGGATGCTGATTGCAGCTGCCCTCTCCGAAGGCCGCTGTATTATTCGAAATCCGTTAAGAAGTGAGGATACCGACCTCACTATGAATGCTCTAATCCAATTGGGTATATCGATAGAAGAACATCATGACGCGCTGATCGTGCAGGGTCGAAGAGGGCGGTTGAAAATCCCAGAAAAATCCATATATCTCTCAAATTCAGGCACTTCAATGCGTCTTCTGACTGCAATGGTTGCATTAGGTTCAGGTAGATGTCGACTGGAAGGCAACCAGCGCATGCACCAGCGTCCGATCCATGATCTGCTGCATGGCCTGCAACAATTGGACGTAAATGCCCAATCAGTATATCGTAATGGTTATCCACCGGTGGAGGTTATCGGTAAACAGATTGAGGGCGGCAAGATAAATCTTAGTTGTGCCACCAGCAGCCAATTTCTTTCTGCACTCTTGATGATTGCTCCTTACACGTTAAATGGGGTTGAAATTACGGTACTCGATGGGCCCGTCTCTCGCCCCTACGTTGACATTACCCTGGATACCATGGAGCAGTTTGGCGTAGCTGTGGAGCGCAGAAGCTATAATTGGTTCAGTGTCAGTGGGGGCCGCACCTACGGTGCCGGCTCCTACCGAATAGAACCGGATTGTTCGCAGGCAAGTTATTTCTGGGCCGCCGCGGCAATAACCGGTGCAAGGGTTCAAGTCAGGGGCATTTCAGCAAATTCGCCCCAGGGTGATATTCGCATCTTGAAACTGCTGGAAGAGATGGGATGTCGCGTTTTAGCAGATTCGGACGGACTCACTGTAATTGGGGGGGAGCTTTCAGGAATCGAAACGGACATGGCCGATACACCGGATGTGGTACCCACCTTGGCGGTTGTTGCTGCATTTGCTAAAGGCAAAACAGTCATAAAAAATGTGGCCCATTTGTCCGCCAAGGAAAGTAATCGCTTAACGGCTGTGGTGACTAATCTGCGAAAGATGGGCATTGATGCCGATTGTGGTGAAACCACTATCGCTGTCCAGGGGGGGCATCCCTGTGGAACTGACATCGAAACTTTCGGTGATCACCGAATTGCCATGAGCTTTGCCGTTGCAGGCTTGAAAATTCCTGGAATTTCAATTAAAGACGAATACTGCGTGGCGAAGTCGTTTCCGAATTTTTGGAGTGTGTTTGAGCGTCTTTACTCGTGATAACAAAAAGCGCTATGTAGGGCTATCCCGAAAGTTCAAGTAATTCATACCGGCTTTGAAGATAACCAGATCGCAATAAGTTGGCCATTGATATGAAATTATCGGACAGAATCCAGAGTATCCAGGCGTCTCAAACAAATGAACTCACCTCTCTTATGGAGAACCTACGCAGTCGAGGGAAACCCATTTTCAATCTGGCCGTGGGTGAACCGGAGTATGATACCCCCCAAGAGATTATCGAAGCCACCAAGGCCGCACTGGATGCTCAAAAAACCCGGTACAGCCCGGTTCAGGGTATTGCGAATCTAAAAAATGGGATCGCGACGTTCTATGAAGGCTATGATAGCAAGAACATTATCGTTACCAACGGTTCGAAGCAGGCATTGTATTCCATCTTTCAGGTCATTTGCAATCGATCCGATGAGGTCATCATTCCAAGGCCTTGTTGGGTGAGTTTTCCTGAGCAGATAAAACTGGCAGGCGCGTTGCCTATTTTTGTAGAAACGAATGACCATCAGCTAGATGTCGATGCAATCGAAAGCGCAATATCTCCCAAAACAAAAGCCGTAATGATCAACTCCCCGAATAATCCGACCGGTGCCGTTTATGCCGAAGAGGATCTCAAGAAAGTGGCACGGTTGTCCCAACAACATAATTTTTTTATCATATCGGACGAAGCCTATCAGTTTTTTGTTTATGACGATCTTGCTCCGTCAAGTTTGTTTGATTTTGAAGATATTCGGGATCGTTTAATCATAACCGGAAGTTTCTCAAAACAATATCACATGACCGGTTTTAGAGTCGGCTATATTGCGGCATCCACAGAAATTGTAAATGCCCTCAGTAAACTTCAGAGTCATCTCTCCGGAAATGTCTGCACGTTTGTACAATACGGAGCGCTGGCAGCCATTGTAAATGGCAATGACGTATTCGAGAGACATCGCAAAGAGTTGGAACAAAAAAGAGACGTCGCGTATCGCCATGCGACCAACCTTTTTGAGTGTATTAAACCTCAGGGCGCCTTTTACGTATTTCCCAATATCTCAAAGTGGTTAAAGAAAGGGGAGAGCTCATCAGATTTTGCAGCTGATCTTCTCCAAAAAACCGGCGTAGCCGTTGTGCCTGGTGAGGCTTTCGGTATGCCGGGATACATGCGAATATCGTATGCAGTTCCCCAGCAAATTCTCATTGAGGGATTTAAAAGGATAGCAGAGGTCGTATGATCGGTATAATAGGATTCGGACGCTTTGGAAAGCTGATGGCATCTTACCTGAGTCAGGATTTCAAGGTTTTCATCTATGATCGGCTGGATAAATCGGTCCAAATCGAAAAATGCGGGGCTGTTCCTGCTCATTTGAAAGACGCCTGTCGCCAGAATATCGTCATTTTGGCGGTTCCGATATCCGGTTTTAAAGACACCTTGAAACAGATTACCTCTTTTCTCAAAGAAGATACCGTGGTAGTTGATGTGTGTTCCGTTAAAGAACTTCCGGTCGCCTGGATGAGGGAGCTGCTTCCCAAACACATAACTTTTCTACCCACGCATCCTATGTTTGGACCGGATAGTGCCGCGGATTCTCTAAAAGGCCGAAAAATAGTGATGTGCAAGGAACGAATCGATGACATACGTTACCGTAAAATTGCATCCTATCTTACTTCCAAAGGTTTAGTTGTTATTGAAACCACTCCCATGGAACATGATGAGCAAATTGCTGTGAGTTTGGCGTTGACTCATTTTATTGGAAGATCCCTCTCAGATTTCGGTGCAAAAACGCAGCTTATCGACACCGAGGGCTACAAGCGATTGCTACATATTCTTGAAGTCGTTGAGCACGATACGTGGCAGCTTTTTGAAGATATGAACCGTTACAATCCCTATGCTAAAGAAAAACGTGCTGCCTTTTTGAAGGCCCTGAACAGGATCGAAGATAGGTTGAGCAGGGTATACAGGGTATAGTCTACCGAAAAATGTTCAAATTGATTTTTGTAGAACAAGCAGGTTTTGTAATTTTATCCCACGTTCGAGATATTCTAAAACGTCAAAAACTGACCCAAAGGATTCCAACAGGTGGTCGCGTGTCTGAAACACGTCGTCTTGGCCGGTATGATGGCTGGATAATGACACCTGCTCATGATTGGGACTAAGTTGGACGTACCCATCACGCTCGAGAATCGACCGATCTTTCGCACTTAACATCTTATCAGCATATGATTGTCCCAAAACAGTGCAAAGAAAGATTCCCCCCGGTCGCAGGATCCGATGCAATTCATGCAACCATGGCTTTTGAAGATCCAACGAAACATGCGTAAAGACCGAACATGCGATGATGAGGTCAATGGAAGCATCCTGCGCAAAAGCCAGTGGGGGCAGTTTTTCATTTTGAAAAAACTCAGCACCTGGAACGTTTTTTTGGCACCACTCGACACATACAGGATTCATGTCCGTGCCGATTAGACGCACAGTTGGAAGACACCGCAACAGGCGTAGCAATCGCGCCGATCCGCAACCCATTTCCATGGCCGTATCAAGTGTGCGAAGGTTATAGTTGACCTTCTCGAGAGCCTCCAGGGAAGCGCGCATCCAACGGTAGGCGCTCTCAAAGTAGATATCCGGATCGGTCATGCGAGCAACATCTTTCTCCCCCATCGCCGAAGTGGCCCGTGCGAGTGCTGTCGATTGAACCGGTCCTGGTTTTGGTTTAACGAGGGTTTTGCCGATCATTCGGCGAATTTGCTGATAGAACAGATGCTTCTGCTTCAAATGCTTAAATCGTAAACGCAACCGACGGCGGGCTGTTCTAAAATCCCATGACATGACATTCGCTTTAGCTATAATCGTGTTGGTTTCTCTTTTCCAAAAATTAGCCAATCTCAACATCAATCAGCTGCTATCCCATTGAGTGCGTCTCGCTCAGTTAGATTTTACGCTAATCGAAGGCACGCGTTTTTGTCAACACCGATATTGAAAAAGGTATTCGAAATTTTTCTAAATGCTTATTTTTTATATGAAATCCATATTGACAAGATTGGTTTAAACGACTAAGTTTCAGTGCTTTCTGCCAAATTAAAGCCTGCTATTCGGTTTTCATCTTGAAGTGGATTTTATTCGATCTTTGGAGAGTATTACCAGCAGATTGACTAATTTTGTCGCCTGAAATGAGTCAAAAGAGCTTATGGCACGATTCAAACTTGATACTGCAAAAAACCTTTTAACAAGTCCCTATTGGCTTGTTCTGACACTGACTGGTGCATTTTTTTCTTTTTTCGCCCTTAATCGCGGAGGCATTGTCGTCTTCATTGAAATAAGCTTTGGATTCTTTCTAATGAACCTGATCGCGGGAGAATATCCCATAAAAAAAATACCGATTACCTGTTGGGTCATCCTTACCATTTGTGCCTATTTGCTACTTGGTAGTATTTTGGTTGCCCCTCAAGGTTCACACTACAGATGGATGGCGAATCTCGTCAGAATGCTTGGAGTTGTTTTTGCCATTCATTGCTTAAGTCAAAAACGGATCGACCCCAGGATTCATTTTATTTTTCCTTTGATTCTGTCATTGACGGTTTGTGTCCATTTTGCGGCCCGCTATGGATTTGGTCGACCCCACGGCACGTTTTCCAATCCTCATTATCTCGCCAGTGTTGCTATCTTGATTCTACCGTTACTTTTTTATTATTTTTGGAAAACACCTGGATGGTGGAGATACATTTTTATTCCCATTGCTGTTATGGATATCGAGTTATTGCTGCGGACCGAATCACGGCCGGCCTTCATTGGGATTACTTTTGGAATTCTATTCGTGATTTTTTTTCTCATCCAGGGGCGACGAAAGTGGTTCGGTTTAACCCTAATTTTTCTTTTTTTAGTGACGCTGTATTTAAGCGGATATGCTGATTTTAAAGAACGTATACACGATCTTTTTGTAAACCTGTCCAAGGATGAAAGGGCTCAATATTACACGTATGCTTGGAACGTTCTCAAAGAGAATACACTCCTTAGTTGGATTTTTGGTAACGGAATAGGGTATTTCCCCGTTATTTACGTCCGTCCTTCAGATGCATTTGTCCAAAACGTAATTTTTCCTCACTTTTTTCTACTTGAAATTCTTTATCTAAACGGCTTATTTGGCGTATTATTGATTTTCGGCGGACTCAGCGGTCTTATAGCTTACCTCGTCTACGTGGCAAAAAATACCCGATCTAAGAACGACCGCCTGTTCATCACGTGCCTGATTGTAATTTTTATCGCCTGGTTGATCCACTGTGGGCTGACATTCCCTTTTTATTCCAAATACTCGATATACCCGCTGGCGTTTATTTTAGGTGTGTCTTCGTCAATGGTTAGGAACGACAATAACTGAGCTCTCCATCTTTACGGCAGGCCATTCTGGCAGCTTTGCAGCAGACTTATTTAGGAGTTAGACTGTCGAGATATTGAAAAAAATGAACCAATGTGATTAATATTACCTAATTTTAAACCCCGTGAGATGAGTCGATTATTTTAAAATCGATTAGTGATATGGCCAATACCGCGTTTTGGGGTTTTGATTCCTCTTCCTAAGTGAAAGGAGAACATTCAAGAAATGGCACAAGTGATTGCAGATAGACGGGATCTTGACTTTGTCCTATATGAACAGTTGAAGGCCGAGGAGCTTACCCAGTTTGAAAGATACAAAGATTTCAACAAAAAAACCTTTGATATGATCATCACCGAGGCACGCAATTTTGCCGTAAAGGAACTCCTGCCGACATGTGCGGAAGGTGATAAGGTGGGACTTCGTTTTGAAAACGGACATGTCAAGGTTCCCGAGTGTTTTCACCGGGCATACGAACTTCTATTAGAAGGCGAATGGAACTCCTTAATGGAAGACCCTGATTGGGGCGGACAGGGACTGCCGATCATAATTTCGCAGGCAGCAGGAGAATATTTATATGGCGGCAACTGGGCGGTGACAAATTTCGGCGGTCTGGGACATGGTACCGGTAAAATGATCGAAATTTTCGGCACCCAGAAGCAAAAAGAACTGTTCCTCAAAAAACTATACACAGCGGAGTGGGGCGGTACCATGGTACTGACTGAGCCCCAAGCGGGTTCCGATGTCGGTGCGCTAAACACATCAGCCGTCAAGAATCCCGATGGCACGTATTCGATTAGCGGGAACAAGATTTTTATCACCAACGGAGAACATGACCTGACAGAAAATATCATTCATCCGGTTTTGGCACGGATTGATGGAGATCCGCCGGGCACCAAAGGTATTTCCATCTTCATTGTTCCAAAAATCTGGGTGAATGAAGACGGCACCCTCGGAGAACCCAATGATATCACCTGCACCGGTATCGAGGAGAAAATGGGTATCCATGCCAGTCCGACGTGCAGTATGGCGCTTGGCACTAAGGGTAACTGCAAGGGCTTGCTGCTTGGAGAAGAACGGCAAGGGATGAAAATTATGTTCCAAATGATGAACGAAGCCCGTTTGGGTGTTGGTTTTCAAGCGTTCTGCTACGCTTCCACTGCATATTTATATGCCCTAAGCTATGCCAAAGAGCGTATACAGGGCAGGGCTCTTGAGAAGGGGAAGGATCCCACCGCTCCTCAGGTTCCAATTATCCAGCATCCGGATGTGCGGAGAATGCTTCTGCAAATGAAAGCCTATGTTG
>JASFJP010000160.1:0-8860 GCA_050121225.1 Desulfobacterales bacterium | reverse complement strand
AGAAAATCTTTCGGCTGATACTTATCAGCTTTGTAGTTCTTATTGATTTCAGGGGCGAAATTTTGATGAACCGAATCCGCTTGTTTTATCAGAGTCTGCATTTCGGCGTCAGACAGTTTAAAGAATTCGACGCCATACTTCTCTTTGGCGGCGTCGACTTGCTGCATTTCCTGCTCTTTCGCGGCCGCACGCGCCTCGGCACACATATCATGTACGGTTTGCACCAGTATTTTCTGAAGATCGGCGGGCAGTTTATTAAACCATGCCTTGTTAAAAAGCCAGATGAAAAGGCCCTGGGCATAATTGATCTCTGTAAAATATTTGGCCACCTCAAATTTTTTGGTAATGCTGCACACGGTAAGGGTGTGATCCAGCCCGGTGATAACCCCCTGCTTTAATGCCACCGGTACGTCCGGCCAGGGCATGACCACGGGATTAAATCCCCACGCCTGGTATGACAGCTTATTAACTGCCGCCTCGGCAATACGAAATTTCACTTTTTTGGCATCGGCGATGGTTTTCACCGGAACGGTGGTTGCCCAGCCGTAGTTACCGTAACTGGCGATATCAACGGCCATGATTCCCTGATGATCCATTGCCATTAAAAAATGGTCAAAGAGCTTGCCGCTGTTGACAAATTTATCTAATTTTTCAAACGAATCAATTAAAAACGGGAGGTTCACCACCCCAAAACGGGGTCCAAGGTTGGTTGACGCGACGGAACTGCAGGCCATTCCCTGGATAGCTCCCATTTGCAGCTGATTGAGAACTTCAACCTCTCCGCCTAACATGGAAAAGGGTTTGTAGTCGAGGTACATTTGCCCTTTGGAGCGCTTCCACAGTTCATCCCGGATGGCAAAACCGGTATAAACACCCTTCAAAACCGGGTGGGACACATTGGAAACAATAAATTTATATTTCGCACCTGATGGATCGAACGCCGGTTTCCATTTTTCCAACGAGGGTCCTTTACCGAATGCTGGAATGACAGCCAAACTACAGACAACGAGCGCCAGGGTTAGATAGACTGATAACCGTTTCATTTTCATCAATTCCTCCTTGTTTAATAGTTAAACACTGAATCCTAAAACTCATTCATTTTCCAAAGGACGTTTAATCTTTATAGAACACCGGAGGGTAATTTTGTCAAGAGAAAATCCTCCAAAATCATTTGTCACCGCGAGATACTGGCCGGCATAACTTTATCCGCTATCGGCAGGCTAATCCTCAACCGCTTGTCCAGTATCCGTCAGGATCAAACCGTTTCAGCATAGCCAGCTCGTCCTCAGTTGGCGCAGGAGTTTGGGATAGGTTTTCGGATAGACCCAGTGACCAGCCCGTGTTTTGAAGAACCTGGTCCACACTAACGCCGGGGTGGGTTGAGCTGAGCACCATTTCACAGGTGTCCGGGTCAAAGCGCAACACTCCGAGGGTCGTGATGACTGTGGCAGGGCCTCCTCGTGGAAGGCCGGCTTGCTGACGCCAGCCTGCTCCACTGCCGTAACCTGGTGAGGTGATGTAGTCCACCCGAGAAACAAAGCGTCTACGTTCATGAGACATAATGATGATATGACGCTGGGCCAGACAGGCTAAATCACAGGCACCGCCACTTCCCGGTAAACGCGTTTCCATGGTTGACGTACCACCGATGTAACTTGTATTCAAATTCCCAAAACGATCGATCTGGGCCCCTCCGATAAAACTCACACCGACCAAACCTTGCTGAAGTAATCCCATCATGTCCGCCGTATCTGCCAGCCATTGGGCACGGTACAAATTCGGCAAATCGCCCATAGTCAATATGGGCTCAGGTGCAAGGGTATCCCTTACTATTCCCAGCTCATAGACTCCTACGGCACGCGGGGCATGGGTACTCTTGGCAAGTAAAAAACCGAGCAGTGGTAAGCGCATTCCGACAAATACCACTTCCCCATCTGCTATTTCGCGTGCAGCCGCAGTTACCATGAGTTGAGAGCGAGTATAGCTTTGGGTTTTGATATCTGAAGATTTCATAATGGTGTTGCATTCATTGGCTGTTCTAAAGGAACAGCTTGGCAGCTAGTATAGACGATATGACCGTCTCCGGAACGTCGCGGTTGGAAAGCAGCTCCCACCGTCGTTAATACCCAAACTCGTGACCCCTGACACACTTTTCAATATCCATAGTTGACTCTCTCGGACCAGGCATGCTTCTTTAAAGCGAGATCGACCATTCGACCTTCGCCAAGCAAATTCCTGTAATCCTCTGGATCGTGAACATTATCTACCCAGCGATTCCGCCATTGCGCGTACAGCTGCGGCGTTTTGCTGTCTTCACGATAATCAAGAAAAGCCCGATGATCTCGATTATAGTACCCGGGAACCGGTGATGGATGACCGCCCCAGGGTGCCTGGACCACTGCGCTGACTTTGAAACCGGGAGTAATGACTCGGTTGGGATCGCTGTTGATGAGTTCCGGTGCAACAATTTCTTCGGCTGTGATGATGACGTGACGGCTGGCGAGGCAGGCATCTCGGGTTACCCCCAGATTCCCCCATGCGTGAGCGTTTCCGTGTTTATCCGCCCGTTGCAAATGAACAATGGCGACATCCGGCGTCATCGCCGCTACCGCTAATAGTTTATGTTTTGAAAAAGGACAAACGGTGGTTTTCAAGTTGGAATTGGTTTTGAAAAGATCGCTCCCCAATGCTGTGCGGGCAGGCATGAATGGGATGCCAAGAGCCCCGGCTCTCAGTGCCATAGCTAAGGTTAAGTTGCTGTGATCTTCAATCTCAATTTCACCGGACTCAATCGCTCGTCGGAAATTGTAGCAAGAGCCGGTGATAACATTACCGACCCAGGCGGCTCGAATTTGACGTGCACAGCCTGCGCCGATGATTTGGTCAAACAGGATGTCAGAAATCGGGCCAATCAAAGTTAAGTTGCGCTTCTTTTGACGAATAATCTCATGCCCGGCAGCAAAAGGTATCAACGTTTCCTGAGCCATGCCAAGAACAACTTCGCTGCCATCCGGCACATAGCGTGCAACGGCTTCGGAAAGGGTTAACAACTTCGAGCGAGACAACTTCGGTCGATCTCCTTCGATGCGAGCTTCGCTTCCCTGCTGCATTTCCACCTGAAAAACGATTCTATTTCGTCATGAATCTGATCTTATTCGTTTACGGCTTCCGGACTTGAGATAGGGATTTAGGACTCCTCTCCCCTGCCTGATTTAATGGATTGTTCGAACTCCTCAAAAAATTTATTCTGTTCTTTCCAATCAGGTCCAAAGCGCTTATTAAAAAAGCTGCCCAGTTTGTCAAACAGCTTCCCCCAGACAGGTTGCCCTTCTTTCAGCACAACATCAGCGATGAACTTATCCAGGTCACTCATTTTTTCTTTGGGTAAAAATGAAACCGCACCAAGTTTGATTGATTTCTCCAGGGCTTCCGGCGTTAATGCATACGCTGTCAGCATAACGGTGGGAAATCCGCGTTTGACCGAAAGTTTCAAAAGTTCAAATCCATTGACGCCCATGATATCCAAAATGACAATATCAAATGTGTAACTCATCAAGAGCTGGCGAGCGGTATCATAATCATTGGCTTTGCGAATGAGGCACATATCCAGTACCTCCTCAACGGTATCGGTTATGTCCACCTCGTCATCGACCACCAAAACAACCTTCTCTTTTAAAAGCTCTTGGGTATCCATTGGAATGATTTCCTTTCTAATAATACGACGAAATCACTGTTTATGCCATGAGATGAGAGACGACTTTTGAGTGTCTCGAAGGTTTTCCGATCACCATACCACTATCAAAAGCACTAAGTCAATGCTCGGTAGCACAACGAACTCAAGGTTACCTCTACCGACTAGCCCAGAGCTATTATATAGAATGGTATAATTCATAGCGCAACCATACAAAGCGCTCTGCAGGGATGATCTTATCGTTTAGTTTCAAACGTAAAAATTAAAATTTTATTTTTTGAATTAGTGGTATTCTTGTGGTAGACATAGTTTTTTATGGTTTGGTCTGATGCCCAACAAAATTTATGTTTTGAGACGAATTAATCTATGCTTTCTCTCTGAGATTGCGGATTTACCCTTGAGGGAAATTGATGTTTACGGCCCTGGAAAAAAAACAAATTCTCAAACTCGAAAATCAACTAGCTCATAATTCTGATCTACGTCTGATGAACACGGAGCATAAACACGCTTACCGGTTTGAAAAGTTCTGTGTCGAATTGTCACGATTACTGCCGAAGCTTCAAATCAAGAGGAGTCAGGAAACGCCGGATTCATCCCCACAAATTCTTCTTAAAAGCAATCTGCGATACCAGGCAGTTCCTACCGGAGCCGAATTGCTGCCGTTTCTAGAAGCCGTCAAGGCGCATTGCGCAAAATCATTTCCAATATCAAAGGAGATTAAACGTCATCTAGACAGGAATTCCCTACCGGCTGAACTTACGCTGTATATCGCTCCCCATTGCACATTCTGCCCCACTGTTGTCCGCCAGCTGTTCCCTCTCCCGATGGTTAGTGAACTGCTTCAACTCACAATAGTTGATGTAACGCTTTTTCCCGAAATGGGGCAGGCTGATGATATCCGTGCAGTTCCTACACTATATCTGGATAAACAGTTTCGTTGGATCGGATCGGTGCCGCTGGAGGAAATGGTCGATATGATTGTTACAAGGGATCCCTTTTCCTTAGGCGCTGTCTCTCTGGAACGAATGCTAAAAAACGGTTATGCCGGCGATCTTGCGGCGATGATGGTGAAAAAGGATAAAGTGTTCCCGGCGTTTTATGAATTGGTTACCCATGAAAAATGGCCGGTTCGTCTGGGAGCGATGGTCGCGATAGAGGAAATTGTGGCCCAAAACCCTAACTTGGCTATTGAAATGCTCAATCCATTATGGGATCGATTCCATTCCGTTACCAATCAAATAAAAGGCGATATTCTGCATGTGATTGGTGAAATCGGTTCGCCCACTGCGGTTGATTGGTTGGAAGCGGTATTAAAAGGTGTGTATGATACGGAAATCAAAGACGCTGCGAAAGAAGCCTTGGAGAAATTAAAATTCTGATTGAGATGGAATGTCTCTGGTTCTTAAAAATTGCTACCTAGGTTGAGCGGTTCAGCGTTCACGATTCCCGGTTAAAGTGCTCTAACTGGTCTCCAACAATTATATTACGTGCTAATCAAATCAAATTCCATGTTTCACCCAATGGGTGAAAGATGCTAATCCAAACAACTGAGAATAAAATCATTGAAATTAGCATGTTACAACCTTTGAACGTCGAACCCTGAACCTGGAACCGATCACTTTAGGTACTATATAGTTTTTGGTGTTAAATCAGATTCTAAGGGTTTTCTTCTTTTTCAGTCTTTGCAGCTTGTTCCCCGGTTGTCGATTTCTTCTTGGCTTCGACCGCGTCTTTCTGGGTATTGGCGTCAGATTTTTTGGCGGTTTTTTTAGTTTTCCCCTCGACCTCGACTTTTGTGTCAGCCTCAGTCGTTTTTGCTTTAGCGGACGTTACTTCCGCTTTTGCAGCTTTATCGGTCTTCTCATCCGCTGATTGCTTTTCGGTGGCTACTGTTTTCTTTTTCGTGTCTGCCGCTTTTCCTTTTTTCTTTCTGGTCTTCTTCTTTTTAGTTTCTTTTGTTACCACCAACTCGACCAGAGACACGGGAGCGGCGTCCCCCGGCCGTCTGCCAAGCTTTACAACTCGGGTGTAGCCGCCAGAAATTGCTCCAAACCTTTCGGCAGCCTGTTCAAACAGTTTGTGTACAACTTCTTTTTCTCGAATAATAGATAGAACCTGCCTCCGGGCATGGAGATCTCCCCGTTTGGCTAAGGTAATCAAATGATCTGCCCAGCGCCGAAGCTCTTTAGCTTTAGCCTCGGTGGTTCGGATGCGTTCATGCTTAAAGAGCGATGTCACCATATTGCGGAACATGGCATGGCGGTGACTTGAAGTTCGATTTAATTTCACACCTGCTTTTCGATGTCTCATAGAACGGTTTACTCTCCTTCCTCAGTAGCTTCCTCGGGTGGCGCAAATCCATCAAGTTTCATTCCTAGAGAAAGGCCCATTTCAGTCAGCACTTCTTTGATTTCATTTAATGACTTTCGACCAAAATTTTTAGTCTTCAACATTTCTGCTTCAGTTTTACTGACTAACTGATAAATTTTATTTATATCTGCATTTTTTAAGCAGTTTGCGCTACGCACAGACAGCTCGAGTTCTTCAACGCTTCGATATAAATTTTCATTAAACTGCGGCGTCTCTTTTTGTTCTACTTTTTCATGGGGCTTCGGTTCAAGCTCCTCGTCAAAATTGATAAAGATGCTCATCTGCTCTTTCAAAATTTTAGCGGCATAAGCGATAGCGTCTTCGGGAATGATACTTCCATCCGTCCAGATTTCTAAAGTTAACTTGTCGTAATCGGTACGTTGCCCGACACGCGCGTTACCCACAGTGTAATTTACCCGTTTGATAGGTGAAAATACAGCATCAATGGGAATTGTGCCGGCAGGTGCGTCCTCATCCTTATTTTCTTCAGCAAGCGAATACCCCTTACCAGCCTCGACTTTCATCTCCATTTTCAGTGATGCGTTTTCGGTCAGCGTAGCGATATGTTGTTTAGGATTAAGCACCTCACATCGCCCATCAACGCTTATGATGTCCCCGGCGGTCACTTCTCCTTCGCCGCTGGCTTCAATCCGAACAAGCTTAGGTTCAGAATCTTCAAGTTTAAAACGAACTTCCTTTAAATTCAGAATAACCTCGGAAACATCTTCAAGTACGCCCGATATAACACTAAACTCATGCATGACCGCATCGAACTTTACTGATGTGATTGCAGCTCCGTATAGGGACGAAAGTATTATTCTTCTCAAGGAATTTCCGATCGTGATTCCAAATCCTCTTTCCAAAGGTTCACAAACAAACTTTCCATAAGAAGGATTGCTGCTTACCTGAACTTTTTCCGGCATAATTATTTCCTGCCAGTTCATGTACATAAGTTCATCTGATGGCATTTTCATAGTCTCCTAGTAGTTTTCAGACTTTGATGTTTAGACCGCCTAAAACGCTCATACAGCCCTGGATTAAAAGTAAATACTATACTACTTTGATGTTACTTGGAGTAAAGTTCGACAATGAGCTGTTCCTGCATCGGCATGGTCAGATCCTCGCGTACCGGAAACCCCTTAATAATCCCTTTCAAGCCTTCTTTTTCAAGGTCAAGCCACTGGGGAACGCCTCTACGCACAACCGCCTCCAGTGAATCTTGAATTGCCTGTACTTTTTTGCTTTTTTCGCGCACCTCAACTGTATCGCCAATTTTAACCAAAAAAGATGGTACATTAACCTTTTTGCCATTCACCAAGAAGTGTTTATGAAGAACAAATTGGCGAGCCTGAGCGCGCGAATTGGCAAAGCCCACTCGATAAACGACATTGTCCAATCGTCGTTCCAACAAAACCAGCAGGTTCGTGCCGGTGATGCCTCGTTGATGCTCTGCCCGCTCAAAAAATAAATGGAATTGTTTTTCAGAAAGGCCGTACATTCGTTTAACTTTTTGCTTTTCTCGCAGCTGAATCCCGTAATCCGATAGTTTTCTTCCTCGACGCTCGCCGTGCTCGCCGGGTGGATAACCCCGTCGATCAAAGGAGCACTTATCGGAATAGCAACGATCTCCTTTGAGAAATAGTTTTATATTTTCCCGTCGACATTGCCGGCAGACGGAATCTGTATATCGTGCCAAATTATCCTCCCTGAAATTTAGTCAAATAGTTGACTGGTTTACAGGTTAACCAGTTGTAATGATCGTGCACAGCAATAGACTGATTGTTCAACTAGTTTACCAAATCATACTCTGCGCCGTTTCGGCGGACGACACCCGTTGTGAGGGATGGGTGTCACATCTTTAATCATCACCACATTAAATCCAGCGGCCTGCAATGCACGCAGCGCGGACTCCCGTCCGGGTCCGGGGCCTTTGACATAGACCTCCACACTCCTCATACCATGTTCCATGGCTTTCTTGGCGGCATCCTCGGCAGCTAACTGCGCCGCAAAAGGGGTGCTTTTGCGGGATCCTTTGAACCCTTGAACGCCTGCGCTCGACCATGTGACAACATTTCCCGCCGAATCGGTTACAGTGACAATCGTGTTGTTAAAGGTTGATTGAATGTGAACGACGCCGTTCGCAATATTTTTTTTAACTTTCTTTTTAATTCGCGTTTTCTTCGCCATGTATAGCGCCTCTCAGGTTTGACGATTTTCTAATGATGATTGAATATTCAAGAAGTTCTTTCAATCAGCAAATTACGAATAACTATATTTCTACTTCTTTTTCGCGCCGCCTTTTTTCTTCACTGCCGCGCGTTTCGGTCCTTTACGTGTTCGGGCGTTGGTGCTGGTCCGCTGGCCCCGCACCGGAAGCGATTTTCGGTGTCGAAGTCCCCTGTAGGATCCAAGATCCATCAGGCGCTTGATATTCATGGACACCTCGGTACGCAGCTCGCCTTCAACCTTGAAGTCGCTGTCGATAATTTTGCGGATATTGTTAATCTGCTCTTCGGTTAAATCATCGGTTTTGGTGTCCGCATCAATGGAGAGCCGGGAAAGTATTCCCTGAGATGCGGTTTTACCAATACCGTAAATATACGTTAACCCAATTTCAATCCGCTTATTTCTGGGTAAATCAACCCCCGCAATTCTTGCCAAAACGTATCCTCCTCTAACCCTGTCTCTGTTTGTGCCGCTTGTTTTCGCAAATGACCCGCACAACCCCTTTCCTGCGTACAATCTTACACTTGGGGCAGATCTTCTTTGCCGATGCTTTGACTTTCATTTGAATCGCTC
>JASFJP010000159.1:0-8861 GCA_050121225.1 Desulfobacterales bacterium | reverse complement strand
TACAAGGGTTGAATGTCGATTTGCCGGAGGCAACTGCCAAACCACTTGAATCTGAGAAAGAGCATCTTATTATTACAATTGATAATAAGCATCAAATATATATCAGTGATTTTCAGGTGACGATTGATTTCTTAGGTGAGAAACTGAGTAAAATTTTACAAGGCCGCACCGACCGGGAAGTTTACTTAAAAGCCGATAAATCCATCCCTTATGGAATCGTCGTGCAGGTGATGGCGGAAATAAAAGGGGCCGGAGTTGAACAGTTGGGCATGATCACCGAGCCGGCAGATTCAGAAGAGAAAAGCGGCGTTAAAAAAGCAAAAAGCTGATGTCTGCAAAAAAGCGTGCTCAAGCATATTCCCACCAAAAATTGGGAACCGATCCCCGGACCATGGCGTTTTATTTTGGAGTTTCGATTTTATTTCATTTAATTTGTATCGGCGCCATGGTCATCGCCCCCGACACAGGTTCCAGTCGCAGGCTTGCGCCCGGGGCCATTAATGTCAGCCTGGTATCGTTGCCTGGACCACCAGCAGCTGGACCCGCACCGAAACCTACGGCCAAACCTCTTGCTCCCGTAAAAAAGGAAGTTAAAGCGGTGCCGAAAGTTCCGGTGATCGAAACACCACCGCCAAAACCGGTTCCTGAAGTTAAAAAGCCCGAGAAAACAGTTTCTCTTGAACCAACCAAAAAAAAGAAAAAGATAAAGGAAAAGAAGTCTCTCAAGAAAAAAACAAAAGATCGCCAGAAGATGATCGATCAGGCGTTAACCAAAGTCGAGAAAAAGGTAGAAAAATCCGAATCCGATTCCGTTCAGCAGGCCCTTGACCGTCTGAAGAAAAAGGTCGCAGAAACCGAAGCTGCCGGATCCTCACAAACTCCGACTGTTAGGAGTACCACGGGGGCAACTGGTTCTGGGGCTGCCGGGGTTACCGGCGCCGGATCGGGAGGTGGGGCCGGTGGCAGGCGAATACTGGAGCTCATTGATATCTATAAAATCGAAGTTGCCTTTCAGGTAGAACGAAATTGGGCATTTTCACAGCAGTTAATTGGAAGCGGCAGGAATTTACAAGCCAGCTTGGTTTTCAAAGTTTTACCGAGCGGCGAAATAACAGAGATTCGCTTTACCGAGCGATCCGGTCATGCCTATTTGGACGAATCTGCCTATAAGGCCGTCGTAAAAGCCAACCCAGTTTCACCTCATCCAGCCGCGCTAAGGCGTCCATATGTGACAGTGGCTCTGAGGTTCACACCTGAAGGAATCCGGAAGTAGCCGGCTATTGTCGAACTCGATAGGCTCAGAGCACAACTATGATTTCAATTTTGGATTGAAACCTTTACAGAAAATACAGACTCCAGGAATATTTGAATGATATGTCGTCACACTAAGAGGATCGTCATCATCAGCCTTGCCCTCATCTTTATGAGTTCAATGGTTTGTTATGCAGAATCAAAAAATGATCAATATGACTATATTGACATCAGCAATCCGTTTTTGAGAAAAATTCCGCTGGCGATACCGCTTTTCAAGAACGCATCTGAATCAGCAGATGAAACCCGTCTCTCGACCTCCTCTGCGGATTTGCTTTCTGCAGGCCTCGAATTTACGGGCTATTTCAAACTGCTTGACCGTGGGGCATTCCTTTTCGATCCGAAAAAAGACGGTATCCTTAGCCTTGAGATCAATTTTCAGAATTGGACCGTCGTTGGGGCCGAGCTTCTGATTACGGGTCTTTTTCAATTTAATGACGGAAGAATCACCATGGAGCTTCGCCTTTTCGATACCTTCAAAGGGCGCCGCATCCTGGGGAAAAAGTATACCGGTACGGTGAATGACCAGCGCAAGATGATTCATCGGTTTTGTGGCGAAGTGATAAACTATCTTACCGGAAATCAAGGCGTATTCGAAAGCAAAATCGCTTTTGTTTCCACGGGAACCGGAAACAAAGAGATCTACACCTGCGAATTTGATGGCTATAATCCTAATCCGGTGACCCGTAATCGCTCCATTTCCTTATTTCCGTCTTGGTCTTCGGATAGCCGCTTTCTGGCCTATACTTCATATAAGGCGGGAAAACCGGACATTTTTATTAAAAATTTAGCGAGTCAGGATGAGAAAACCGTCGCAAGAGATGGGATCAATATCACGCCGGCATGGGCACCGGGAAAATTCGAGCTGGCGGCAACGTTGTCGTATTCAGGTGACCAGGAAATTTATCTATTGACTGGATCGGGGAAAATTATTAAAAGGTTAACAAAAATGAGAGGCAGCGATGTTTCTCCCACCTGGTCACCTGATGGAAAGAAATTGGCCTTTATTTCGAATCGAGCAGGCACACCACAAATCTATATCCAAGATTTAGCATCCGGAAAGGCCAAACGACTGACCTATGAGGGAAACTACAACACGCAGCCGTGTTGGTCTCCATTAGGTGATAAAATCGCGTATACATCGATGGTTGATGGGCTACACAACATTTTTGTGATCGACGTTGAAGGACAGGAACCGGTTCAATTAACCTATGAAGCAGGCGACAACGAAGCGCCGTCATGGTCTCCGGACGGAAGTTTGATTGTTTTCAGCTCGAACCGTGAAGGGCCAACCAGACTATATATGATGACCGCGTTTGGAACCGATCAACGGCGTCTACTTAAAATGAAAGGTGAGCAAACAAACCCAAAATGGTCTATGAATAATTTCAATAACTAAGTTATGTTCGAATGTGAAAGGAGGACAATATGCAAAAGAAGATGTTGATTATTTTGGTTCTGATGTTTTTAATTCCTGGGTTAATGGTTACCGTCGCATGTCAAAAGAAAATGGTGGCTACAACACCGGAACCTGAACCGGAACCGGCGGCTGAAGAGGAAGTCGTCAAAGAAGAAGTTGTGGTTACTTACAAGGCAACGGACATGGTCATGAAAGAAGATATATATTTCGAGTTTGACAAGTCGACCCTCACCGCTGCTTCCCAGGAAAATCTGACCCGCAAGGCGGAATGGCTGCGCGAAAATCCCGATGTGACCGTGACCATCGAGGGCCATTGTGATGAGAGGGGTACTCCGGAGTACAACCTTGCATTAGGGGACAGACGCGCGGAGAGCGCAAAATCATTCTTGAGAGATTTGGGTATTTCACCCTCGCGGTTGACTACCATCAGCTATGGAGAAGAGAAACCCGTTGATCCCAGACACAACGAAGAAGCCTGGGCCAAAAACAGGCGGGATCATTTTGTGGTAGACTAGGTCGCAATTTTCCACGATCGTTATTTACCACCACCTGATAGAATTGCGAGCGGTTGTGCAATCATACTGCAACTGTGTCTTCAAAAGGAGGCAGGCGCCGGCATGTGTCGGCGTTTGCCGTCCCTTTGTTTTGAGACAGCCCTCTTTGGAGGCCAAATTATAAGAATCTAACGCGGTTCTTGACAAGCCTATATGCATGGACGGATCAACCATGAAATCGATTGTTCTAATTAATCTAATCGGTCTATTGCTTTTTTGGGGGTGCGTATCTCAAAAGGATGTTTCCTCGATCGACAATCGGTTGAGCGAATTGGAAATCCGCAACGCTGAAGCCAAAAAAAACACCAATAACCTGCAATCGGATTTACAAACCCGTATGGAGCAGGAAAAGTCGATGCGGCAGCAAGCAGCCGCTTTGCGCGTAAAGATTGACGCGCTTAGTGAAGAGATCCGAAAAATGAATGGTAGGATCGAAGAACTTGAGTATGCTCTCGGTAGACAAAATCAAGCCAAAGGCACCCGACTAGAAGAACTAAATGCTTCTTCAAAGCGTAATACGGAGCGTATTGATCATCTTGAGCAGTATTTGAATTTAGAGCCCACAACCAAAGTGGCTGTCGCACCCAAACCCATTTCTAAAATTGCGCCTGAAAGCCAGGTTGAGGTCAAAAAAGAACCCACCGAAGAGGAAATTTACCGCAACGCCAAACAGGCTTATGATCAGGGTGATCTCGATACGGCCAAAACGAAATTTCAGGAGCTGATCCAAAACCATCCAAAATCAGAGCGAGCGGATAATGCGCAGTTTTGGATCGGGGAAATCTATTACCGTGAGAAATGGTATGAAAAGGCCATCCTCGAGTATCAAAAGGTAATAGAAAATTATCCTCAAGGCAACAAGGTGCCGGCATCTCTTTTGAAACAAGGATTTGCTTTTCTAAATTTAGGTGATAAAGCCAATACGCGCTTGATTTTCGAAGAACTCGTTAAAAAATATCCGAAGTCCAACGAGGCCAAGATCGCCAGAGATAAATTGCAGACATTAAAATAATCCTTTTTGATCCACTTCGGACCGGCTGATAATTCCAACTATCGCAAAACACTCAGACTGGCTTGCATTTGAGCAGAGAATGTTCAAAATCATCGGTATAGATCCTGGCCTATCGGCAACCGGTGTCGGAATTGTTCGCGGAAACGGGTTAAAGGTCGTTGGCTACTCATTCGGTAGTATCAACACATCCAAAGACATCTCCTTGCCAGCGCGCCTCGATCACATCTTTTCAAAGCTTCTTCACATTTTAAAAAATGAAAATCCCGATTTGATGGTGGTGGAGGATGTATTTTCACTGGGAAGATATCCCAAATCCGGTATTCTCTTGGGGCAGGTAACGGGCATTGTCATGCTTGCCGGTCACCATGCAGGGGTTCAATCGGTCGATATTTCTGTGCGCGAAGCAAAACAGGTTTTGACTGGCAATGGAAACGCCAGTAAAATGCAACTTGAAGAAGCTGTTCGACATCAATTGAACCATCGCGACCCTATTCGGCCCTACCATGCCTCGGATGCGATGGGATTAGCACTTATCGGCCTTTATCGTTACAATGACAAACTTAACTCCAAGGAGTAAAGGCAATTCGGCCGGCCGGCAGATAGTATTGCAACGGGCTGTCTGAAGCACACCGAAGGCACGTTATTATCGATATATGGATCTACATTCGGGAAACGGAGCACACCTTTGATTGGCTATCTTGAGGGTAAGATAATTAAAATGGAAGAAGATCGGATTCTGGTACTGGCCAACCATGTCGGTTATGAGGTGCTGCTTCCGGCGATTGTGATGACCTCGCTGCAATCCAAACAGGTAGGGGATGAGATATCCCTTTACATCTTCTATCAGCAGACTGAACGGCAACCAAAGCCGATCCTGATTGGTTTTAACCTTGAGGTTGAGAAGGAATTTTTTCAATACTTCATTTCGGTTGAAGATATCGGTCCTTTGAAAGCAGTGAGGGCGTTGAATGTACCTGTAAGGGAAATCGCCAACGCCATTGAATCAGGAGAAATCAGCCAATTGATGCAGCTAAAAGGCATTGGACGCAGAACCGCTCAAAAAATTGTTGCAACCCTCGAAGGCAAAATGGGAAAGTTTGCTCTGATTCGCCCGGCAGAGAATAAGGAAGTACCGGTTGTTGAAGATTTTTCCAAACAGGTCTTAGATGTCATGGTGAGTCAGCTTGGCCACAAGTCTTCCGATGCGAAACAGATGATCACCGATGCCATGAAGCGCAACAGCTCCATTGCGACAGCTGAAGAACTATTTGAGGAGGTTTATCGGGGTGAACGTATGGAGTTGAAGCAAAGAACCAACTAAGGTAATCTATCCATGTCAGACGATGTCATTTCGTATTCTTCCGACAAAAAAGGTGTCGTAAGCGCCAATTCGACACAGGAAGATCTGGAACCGGAGATCTTATCCCTGCGTCCGGCAAGACTCACTGATTATGTCGGACAAACCGGGGTGGTCGAAACTCTTAAAATTGCTATCGAAGCAGCTAAACAACGCCGTGAGCCGATTGATCACGTGCTGTTGCATGGACCTCCCGGGCTTGGGAAAACGACGTTGGCCCATATCATCGCCAATGAAATGGGTGGTAACCTTACGGTAACCTCCGGGCCGGCCCTTGAAAAGGGGGGAGATCTAATTGGGATCCTCACCCATCTTGAGAACGGGGATATTCTTTTCATTGATGAAATCCATCGTATCCCCAAAACAGTTGAAGAATTTCTTTATCCGGCGATGGAGGACTTTGCCATTGACTTCATTTTCGATAAAGGCGTACATGCCCGCAGCCACCGCTTTCGTTTAAAGCGGTTTACCTTGGTGGGAGCGACCACCCGTGTCGGTTTGCTGTCGGCTCCCCTGCGGGATCGATTCGGCATTTTCCGAAGTCTCGATTTTTACAGCGAATCTGATCTCATAAAAATTACGAGACGCTCAGCAGCTTTACTTGAAGTCACGATTGATGATGAAGGCACCCGAGTGCTTGCGAAACGTTCACGTGGGACTCCCCGGATCGTAAACCGATTGCTGAAACGGGTCCGTGACTTTAGCCAGGTTCGCGCCGATGGCCGGATTACCAAGGAGACGGTTTCTTCCGCATTGGAACTTGAGGGTGTTGACAAACACGGCCTGACCGACCTCGATCGCCGTTATCTGAAAACAATTATTCAGTTCTACCGTGGGGGTCCGGTGGGAATCGAAGCCATCGCGGCAACTCTTCAGGAGGAATCCGATACATTGGTTGATATCGTCGAGCCCTATCTTTTGAAAATTGGTTTTATTACGCGAACCTCCTCAGGCCGTAAAGCATCCGAAGCGGCCTTCAGGCACTTGGGGGTTAAGGTCCAAACCAAGTTGTTTTCGTAATTGTGTTTCATTCCATCTTCTAAGCGCTGTCATGTCAATTATCACGCTGCTAACAGATTTTGGTGTCGACGACGAATATGTGGGGCTGATGAAAGGTGTTGTCTTAACCATCAATCCTGATGTCACGATTGTCGATATTACCCACCACATTGGCCCTCAGGACATTGTTCAGGCTGCATATACCATCAGCTCAACCTATCCATATTTTCCAGCCGGGACTATTCATTTGATCGTGGTTGATCCCGGCGTCGGTACAGAGCGTGCGATATTGGCTGTGAAAGCAAACTGTCAATTTTTTCTTGCTCCGGATAACGGGGTTCTGACCCTTTTGCTTAACGAAGATAACGAGGCGACGATCATTCGGGTGACGAATTCCAACTATTTTTTAAATCCGGTCAGCCACACATTTCACGGGCGGGACATTTTTTCACCGGTCGGTGCCCATATCAGCAGAGGCGTAAATTTGAAAGCCTTCGGCACCGAAACCGACCTAACCCATGTGGTTCGTCTCAAGGATTTCCATGCTCAAATCGATCAGAACGGAGATTTAATCGGGAGAGTCGTATCGATTGACAATTTCGGGAATCTGATTACTAACATTGATGCCGGCATGCTGGCCCACTCCTGCAAAACCGGCTCAGCCGTTAAAGCATGTGTAACCATCGGAGGACATGTAGTCAAAGGTCTATCCACAACATACGCCAACGTCGAATTAAACACACCAGCGGCCTTAATCGGCAGTCGGGGCTATATGGAAATTGCTGTAAACGGCGGGAGCGCGGCGCAATTTTTTAACATCCATAGAGGCGACAACGTGCAGGTGAAGGTTAAACCCGGTTCCGAAGGAAGACCCAAATAGTAAAAGGATTGGCAAACTCGACGTGAGATGGTAGAATACAATTAAAGAATCCTGGTCCAAACCAGGTTTTCGATCCTATTTTAATCGAGTTTCGTAGCCTGTTTCACAGATTGAGGATATCAATGGATCGGTTAAAACGTGATGCAAAAAAAGAGCCCGGTGCAGTCTCATCGTCCAGGCACCCTAAACGGGACAGACGCTGGACCCTATTATTTATCGGCGATCACGGAAAGGTATTAACTCTAAAGCGTTTCAAAGGGATTGTGGTTCTTGCAACCCTTGTGCTCTGTGTCTCCGTGGCTATTACCGTCTGCCTATATTTGATAAACCAAAATATCATCGTCGAAAAGAAGCAGCTTGAAACAGAGCTGGAAGGGTTAAAAAAGCAGAGTCAGAACCTGCAGCATGAAAAGGATATTCTCCTAGCACGGCTGGTCATAGCTGAATCCAGAATGCAGAAAAGCGTAGGAGGAAGATCCGAAAATGCCCGGGAAGCCAACACTGAAAAACCGACGGTCGAAACACCAACAACTGAGGATTCGTCTGTCATCGCCGCTGTAAAAAAGGTTGGCGTTCCGGCGCACAAACAATCCAAACCGGTGATCGATCAACCCCAGCCTGAATTAAGTGTTGCCGTTGAAAATTTACAGATTTCACGACTGAAGCAGGGCAACCGCATGAGCTTGCAATTCAAAATCAAAAATACGACTCCCAATTCGCAACATGTTTCCGGACGAGCAATTGTTGTTTTAAAGGGCAGTCAGCTACCCAAAAATAGATGGGTAAGCATCCCTCAGGTGCCTTTAACCGGTGGAAAACCGACCGGAACTCGCCGAGGTCATGCTTTTGGGATAAACTACTTTAAGATGATGCGCTTTACCTCGGCCATTCCGACATCTCCGAAAAAATTTGAAACCGCTTCCGTATATGTTTTTACGCGCGACGGCAAACTGCTATTGGAACGGGATTTTCCAATAACTCTTCCATCTTCCCAATTGACTTCATCAACTCCATCTCCCTCCTCAACCTCATCTTCCTCCTCAACCCCATCTTCCTCATCAACCGCATCTCCTTCATCAACCGCATCATCCTCCTCAATCGCACCTACCATGGATTCGGTCATGGAGGTCCTCAAAAACACCCCCACCGATGAATAAGGATATCGGCCGTCGCATAAACCGCGTCCGATGGTCGCCGCTGGATATATTGCCTATTGCCACCTAAATCGGATATACAATCGTTATCAACGATTTTTTTCTTGACACGATACGAATTATTGTTTAAAAGTGCCGGATTCATTAAAAATTAGGAGTTGATCTCTTGTGAAA
>JASFJP010000158.1:0-8879 GCA_050121225.1 Desulfobacterales bacterium | reverse complement strand
CTAATAACTATAGGCAACCTCTCTGGGAGATCTGTAGGGTGTCAAATACATATACGTCAAAAAAATATTCACATCCTTTTAATCCACTTACAAAGAAAGGTTCAGAATTAGCCTCTGATATCAATAAAGCCACGATCGGCGGGCTTGGGATTCATATCGTCAAAAAGCTAATGGATGATATCTGGTATGAAAGAAAACAAGGAAAGAATAAATTGACGTTGAAAAAATTCATTCATGCAGCGAACCATCTTTACAAAAATGAAAAAGCCAGCAAAATTTCGTCAAACTATTTTGCATATTATTAGTTGTCAAAATCGAGTGGGTAGCGTCGCCCATGATTTCCGGTTTTCTGGACCCCCGAATCGTCTCCTCAACTCCGAGAAGGTTACGCACGGCGGCGATCGCAATCGTCATTCGCGACCATAATGCTATCAAAATGGCTTTTCCTGCTAAGGATTCAATACGTTTTAAATCGTTTCTCTTTGTGTCCTTTGTGCGCTTTGTGGTAAAAATAATAGCATTTTTTAGTTACGGTTTTAGATACACAATCCTGACCGATTGTACCACCCGTAACTTGCGCAATCCGTCATCCGCATTAATTTTCAGGAGGATTCCGCAAGTTTGTTTCCCAGGAGCATAGCCGAGTTGTAAGGTCCCGCTACTTTTTGCGACTAAGGCATTTAAAACCTGACGCTTAAGTAAATCGTGCTTATAGTTTGATTGTCTGTTTATAAATTTCGACGAATTATCTGGAGCTCAAAAATGATGAAAATATTATCTACGATTGGTGCAATGCTTCTAATAGGCATCGTCCTATTCGGATTTCAAAAAATAAACGCTAAACAACCGAAACAGAAAGAAAAGAGTTCACTTATGAAAACTGAAACCAAGAATTTAAAAGCAGCAACCTTTGCCGGCGGCTGTTTCTGGTGTGTTGAATCGGATTTTGAAAAAGTTGACGGGGTGGTGGAAGCCATATCCGGCTATACCGGCGGCCAAAAACCGAACCCCACATACAAGGAGGTTTCGGCCGGCGGAACGGGTCATGCCGAGGCGGTTCAGGTGCGCTATGATCCGGACAAAATCACTTACAAAGAACTGCTGGAGGTATTCTGGCGGCATGTGGATCCCACCGATGCCGGCGGGCAGTTTGTCGATCGCGGCTCCCAGTATCGCCCTGCGATTTTTTACCATGACGAAGAACAAAAGCGTATTGCGGAAGAATCCAGGACCGAGCTGGAAAAATCCGGTCGGTTTAGCAAACCGATTGCCACCGAAATTGTTCCAATAACAGAATTTTACACGGCCGAGGAATATCACCAGGATTATTACAGAAAAAATCCCTTGCGCTACAAATTTTACCGTCACGGATCGGGCCGCAATCAATTTCTGAAGAGCACCTGGGGGGATGAGACCAAAGCGTCTGCTCGCACGCTGAAATCTACAGATAATCCTAAATATTCCAAACCCGACGATGCGGTGCTCAAAAAGAAGTTGACGGCCATGCAATACAAGGTCACCCAGCAAGACGGCACCGAGCCGCCCTTCAATAACGAATATCATGACAACAAAGCAGACGGCATCTATGTGGACATCGTATCCGGCGAGCCGCTGTTCAGCTCAACGGATAAATTTGATTCCGGTACCGGTTGGCCCAGTTTCACCCAACCGCTGGTGTCTGAAAACATCGTCGAACACGAAGATCGCAAGTTTTTTATGGTGCGAACCGAGGTGCGCAGCAAACATGGCGATTCTCATTTGGGGCACGTTTTTTCGGATGGTCCCCCTCCGACCGGTTTGCGATACTGTATCAATTCCGCCGCGCTTCGATTTATTCCCAAAGACGATCTTGATAGCGAGGGATATGCTGATTATGCAGATCTTTTCACAAAAAATTACAATTAGCGACTTTGTCAGACAAAAAAGTATTCAGCCGGATCTTGTGCGCCGCTTATTCTACTGAGGCTTTTTGCAGATTTGTTTAGTTTTTTTGCTAATAGACGTTACCAATTATTTATATCCGAGGGGGTCTCCTTATCACGTTTATTTATGATACAAACGTACGGTTGATGAGGTCTAATCGGTAGAAGAAGGCATCTGCATTTATGTGCCCAAAAGAATATTCCCCCACCACATTTACATGTTCACAGAGATATTCTGATAACTCGGTAGTTTTTGATGGCGAGCGTTCTGTGTGGAAAAAGTATCTTGAGCTATCGCTTGTCCAACGTTATGAGCCAGAAATTGTTGTGAAGGCAAAACCAATATCGGGAAAAGATGGTTTTGAATTTGTAGCTTTAAATAAGAATTCGAATTCTGAGAAACTGGTGAGTCTTTTAAAGGAAGGATTTAGCCTTTTTTTAGAAAAGTTAAAAGAATACCAGATTACTGCAGGCATTATCGCAAGAGAAGTTTTTTCCAATAGCTCTAATACAGTTGTTCCCGTTCAAATAAGATGCAGTATGCATCTTCCTACAGATGCCACAAGAGAAACTCTGCTGGATGACAATCTCAACATTAGCAAAGTGTCTATCGTTTTAAAAAGTGATCTCGTTCAGAATGTAATCAAAGCCTATAAAAAAACGTCCAAGGGCGGAAAAGATGAACGATTAGGAATTCTATGGGGAGTGGTGAAACCATTAATGCATGAACTTGGACATAGCAATTTACCAAGGGATAGATTTTTTGAAGAAATCCATCAGGTATGGTGTGATTGCGTGGCAATGAGAAATATATTCTTTAGTAATAAAAGGCAAAACGGTTATCTTGTGCCCAATACGGCAGGCAAAGCATACATCAAATTTTTTAAAGCAAGACTGCTTCAACGAGGAATAGAGCTACCGAAAGATGATATTTTTAGTCATCCGTTTTTCAAAATGCTCAATCATCTGCACCGTGTCGTAGGTGAGGACATGTTGAATAAGTATGATAAAATGAAATTGCTAAAATTTGATGATTTAGTTGCTTCTGCAAAGGTGATTATCCGAGGATACCTCGACGATGAATACCTGAGGCCTTCTTTGGCAAAAATTATGTCTGGAATTCCTGAGGCATACCGTCCTATGGAAATTACATGGAAAAAAAAAGGGCCTGCAACACCGCCGCCTAAGATCGGCCGATATGGAATCGAGGACGAGGAAGATCTTTCCGCATGGAATAAGGTGGCCGGAAAATTCAGAAAGATAGGGTTAATAATTGTCTGCCAGTTAGGTATCGGAGAGTTTGGTCGAGTGTATGAGGCAGTAAATCTGACTAACCCGAATTGGCCGGAAAGAGTGGCCGTGAAAGTCGACCGTATTTATAAAAAGAGAAAGGATGAAGCAATACAAGTTAAAGATGTCATTCTAAAATTGTCGCATGATTTGAGTAATTCTCCTCATGTAATACGTATTTATGACGCCGGTTTGTTGTCCAAAAAGAACACCTACCACGTTTTACAGCTAGTTGCTGAAGGAGAAACCCTGGATGAGCTTTTGGGTATCGGAGGAGAAGAGCCAACTAGCCGACCCGCAAGTTTGAGCAAAGGAACGTCTCTTCAACAACTCAAGGAGAAACTTCATAAGCCTATTGGTCAACCACCGAAGAGAAAAAACCATCGTTTTTCTCGCCCGCTAACACTTAATGAAACCATTGATGTTATGGTGAGCATGCTCTTATGGGTAGAGAAAGTTCATGGTTTAGGATATTCTATCAATGATGTTAAAACAGGTAACGTCATGATGAATTGCCGGGGTCAAATAAAGGGAATAGATCTAGACTTTTATCAAAGAACTCCGCCTTTCCCCAAAGGGTTCGTGCAGGATTTCTTTTTGCTTTCATGGGCATGTCTTCTTTTTTTAATAAATGCACCCCGCAAAGAACCTTTGCCCTCCTTAACAATCAGGGATAATTTTGGTGGTGCGCTGCAAAATGGAACAGATTTTTTACGAGATGCGTTATTGGAGGAATGGAAGTTTGCTGATTTACCAAGAAAAGATGCAAAAGATTTTCTGGATTGTTTTGTTGATATTATATTTCGTTCGCGCTCCAATACCTATGGCACGAATCCAAATTTGTTTGAGCAGGACATTAATAGACTAATCTATCTTAAACGGCTTTTCTTTGAGCGAGAGATTGTATTGACCACACCAAAACTGTACAATTAGAAACTTAATAAAGTTGCTTCCATTACCATCACAGACCAAACAGATTCGCACTAGATCATTTTCTGCCCTAAAGAAGCCACTTCTTCCAAGCAGATTCTCAAAAAAAGCATAGACTCTTATATGGGTCTTTGATTCAGCCAGCAAAGAGAGCTTAGGGTAAAAGAACCTGGCCACGAAACATTTTTCGCGCTAAACTTAGACTTAACCGCGCACCTCTTCTTTCACCCCGATCGCAATCTTGAACAGCGCAGTCAGCACTAAGAATCCCATCGCCCACACACCCAGCGCTATTAAAATTTCTGGCACTGAGGGTATGTATTCGTTGACTTCATGCAGGGGTGATGGTGTAAACCCGCCGGCAATCATTCCCAGTCCCTTATCAATCCAAGTTCCTAAAAATATGACCACGCAGGCGACCGCCAGCACACCTTCATTCTTGCGGGTGGTGGGAACGACGGTTAAAATGATACCGACGATCATCAGGATAAATGATGCCCACATCCAGGGAACATAAGCCCCATGTCCGTGCAGCCCGACAAACAGATATTTGATGTGATCCATGTGCTCGGGGATGTTGCTGTAAAAAGCCACAAACACTTCACACAGAAAGAAGAACACGTTGACGCAGATCGCATAGGCCACAATTTTCGCCAACGACTGAATCTGTTCCCGCCCCGGATCGAAGCTGCTCACCCGGCGAATAATCAGGCAACATAAAATGAGAAGGGCTGGACCGGCTGCAAAAGCGGACGACAAAAAGCGCGGGGCCAGGATGGCGGTCATCCAAAAGCCTCTGCCCGGCAGACCGCAGTAAAGATAGGCCGTCACCGTGTGGATGCTGATGGCCCAGGGTATCGATATATAGATGAGCGGCTTCAACCATTTTTGATAATGCACACCGTTGCGCTCGGCTTCCAAGACATTCCAGCCGATGACGATGTTCAAAAACAGATAGCCGTTTAATACGATCGTATCCCAAAACAACACCGAATTGGGCGCGGGATATAGAAAGACGTTTAGCACCCGCATGGGCTGGCCAAGGTCAACCAGGATAAATGTTACGCACATGAGAACCGAGGCGATCGCCAAAAACTCACCTAAAATCGTGACTTTACCAAACGCCTTATAGTCGTGCAGGTAATAGGGGAGAACCACCATCACCCCTCCAGCCGCTACACCGACCAGAAACGTAAAATTGGCGATATAAAATCCCCACGATGTATCTCGGCTGAGACCGGTGATACCTAAACCGAAATCCAGCTGTCTCAGATAAAGGAGAAAGCCGACCCCAACAACAACCAATAAAAAGGTCATCCAACCATAATATTTTTTGGTTCCTTTGATCGCTAATTCAAGCATAATTACCTCACACGATGTAATAGACAGATGGTTCTGTTCCCAATTGCTGTTTGCGGCGAATAGTATAATTGGTGCGGATGAGCTCTCTGACCTCTGACTCCGGATCATATAAGTCTCCGAATGACAGCTTGCCCTCGGAGACCTCCACACAGGCCGGTATCAAGCCGACGGCCAGTCGCTCCACGCAAAAGTTGCACTTCTCGACCACGCCTTTCATCCGCGTAGGGAATTCCGTGTTAATCTCTGAAATAAAAGGACGGGGATCCCGATAGTTAAAGCTTCGCGCACCAAATGGACAGGCGGCTATGCAGAACCGGCATCCGATGCAACGATGAAAATCCATCAGGACAATCCCGTCGGATTCCCTTTTCCAGGTCGACTTGGTCGGGCAAGCCCGCACACAAGGCGGATTTTCACAGTGATTGCATAACACCAAAAACGGCGTGTGTTCGATTTCCTCACTTAAGAATCTGGCGGCTTTGCCCGGAAAGGCATTGTGGTAATGGGTCTCCCAGATCCATTTGATTTCATGGCGTTTATTCTCAAAATGGGGCACATTGTGAATTTTATGACAGGCTTCAATCAAGGGTTCCACGTCCTCTGTGGAATTGAATTCTCTTGTATCAATGACCATGGCCCATTGTTTTGCCTTTAGTGCCTTATCGTTTTCTTTTAAAATCGGTTCGACTTCTTCAGCTTGCTCTTCTACGGCAAAGGCATTGAAAACAGGTTTGGCCATCAGAGCTATGGACGAAAGTCCCAACAACTGCAAAATACGTCGTCTGCTGCTATCCATCACGATCTCTCCTTTAACTTATCATCAATATGGCATTCCCAGCAGTAAGGTCGGACCGAAGCATAATCGTGGCAACGATCGCAAAATTCCGTCTTGTTTGAGTGACAGTCCAGGCACGTGTTGGACAAACTCATATTATATTCCTTCCCGTTGGGGCTCACATAAATTCGGTCGCCTTCCCGCACCACCGCTTCGCGCCAAACATCGAGCAGCTGCATATGCTCGGCTTTCATGTAGTCGGTGGACCGAACGCATACTTTGGCCGCCTTGGCTTTATCGGTCAGCTTGATTTCCGGTGCGGGCGCGGCTTTTCCCCGGTTGTACCAAAAGGGAAACAAGGCGATGATAATAAAGATGATTACTCCAGCAATGATAAGTTTTTTATCATTCATCAGATTTTTCCTCCGATTCACCCTCTAATCCCGGAATATCTTCACCGCGCAGGTCTACGGCTCTTTCGTTTTGCCCGGTCAAATTCAGGGCATTGGCGACTAGCTCATGCACGCCGGTGACATCTACTTCGGGAACCCAGTATTCCATCAGGGCCGGCAGAGCGGCCCGATCAATGGCGCAGACACACGCAAGCATGTTAACGTCGAACTTTTCATGCACGTATTTGACAGCATTGGCTCGCGGCAATCCGCCGGTTAAACGCAGTTCCATATTTTCACCGGCATTCAGACCCGCACCGCTGCCACAGCAGAAGGTGTTTTCGCGAATTGTGTTGGCCGGCATCTCAAAAAAATTGTTGGCCACATTATTAATGACGTATCGTGGTTCGTCAAATAATCCCATGCCTCTGGCGGGATTGCAGGAGTCATGATAGGTGATTCGCAAGTGATCGTTGCGGCTGGGATCCAGATCGAGTTTGCCGTGCTTGATCAAATCAGCAGTGAACTCGGTAATGTGCACCATTTTTGTCGATTTGGCATTTTCAAATTTGGTTCCGGTAATCGGATTCACCGGCTCCTCCATGAAATCGGTGGGTCCATTCATGGTGTCCATGTACTGGTTAATGACCCGCCACATGTGGCCGCATTCACCGCCCAGAATCCATTTCACGCCCAATCGTTTGGCTTCCGCGTACATCTTGGCATTCAGGCGTTTCATGGTTTCATGGGACGTAAAGAACCCAAAATTACCGCCCTCGGACGCATAGGTACTCCAGGTGATGTCAAATCCGTACTTTTCCTGCAAAAAGTGGAACAGCATCATATACCCCATACAGGTATAGGTTCCCGGATCGGCGAACACATCGCCGGACGGCGTGATAAATAGAATATCGGCCCCTTTTTTGTTGAATTGGGGTTCTACTCTGACACCGGTGAGCTCCTCGATATCATCCATAAAAAACTCGAGCATATCGACAAAGGCGTGGGGCTGAATTCCCAAGTGGTTGCCAGTGCGATAGCAGTTAGCGACCGGAGTGGCAACCCAGTCGATGTTCAGGCCGAGAAGATTGAGAAGTTCGCGACCCATAATGGTGATTTCAGCCGTATCAATACCGTAGGGGCAAAATAACGAACATCGCCGGCATTCTGAGCATTGAAATAAATAATACCACCACTCTTTGAGAACATCGAGCGACATGGGGCGCGCGCCGTTCAACTTACCTAAAATTTTACCTGCTCGAGTAAAATCATTACGATAAACCGACCGTAACAGCTCCGCCCGCAGTACCGGCATGTTTTTAGGGTCACCGGTACCGATGAAATAATGGCATTTATCGGAGCAAGCACCGCATCTCACGCAAATGTCCATAAAGACTTTAAACGATCGAAACCGCTCCAGACGCTCTTTGAACCCTTCATGGATGATCTGTTGCCAATTGTCAGGAAGCTGCCAATCGTCTTCCAGAGGGTTCCACGGACGTGCATTGGGTAGGCCGACGTACTCAACGCTTTTGGGATTCGATGCGTAGCAGTACATCCCTTTGCGGATGTTGGCCGGAGTTTCCATCCAATCCGTTTTGGGTGGACGGTGATCAATCTGTATGAGTTCCTCAGGTGTGGGTGTTTCGTCTGCCATAGCTTACTCCTTATTCTTCCGCAGCCTTTTCTGCTTCTGCAGCTTCCTCTGCAGTCTCTTCTACAGGTTGTGCCTCAGGCATCTTATCAACCGGCAATCCGGCCTCAACCATTTTATCTCTGAATTCATCTTCATACTCTTCGTAGGTATGGACCGGAACCGGATAATTCCAAGGATTTATGTGTCTTCTGGCGCGGGTATCCGTTGATTGGTTGCGTGTGGGACTCAGGAAGATACCACCCAGATGCATCAATTTGCTGAACGGGAAATAGGCCAATAACACACTGACAAAAAAGATGTGGACATAAAAAACCGTACCGACACCTTCAGGAATTGTGGGGCGGAATGTGACCAGCCCCATGGTGAGTTCTTTGGCTGCGGTTACGTCTATCTTGATGACGTAGCGCATCAGAATACCGGTCAGAGCGATACCGAAAATAAGAAATAATGGGAAATAGTCAGAGGCCAGAGAAATATAACGCACCTTTGAAATGATAATTCGTCGCAGTGCCAAATAGGTGACCGCTGCCAAAAGGACCAGGCCGGAAAGG
>JASFJP010000157.1:0-8899 GCA_050121225.1 Desulfobacterales bacterium | reverse complement strand
TGTCTTATTGATCTTGAGGCCCTGTTTGCTGTTACGCTCTCTTATGAGCGAGTTTCACACGTCCGCCAGGCGGGTTACCGTCAACGCCGACGTCACTTACTTGAGCTTTTCTTTTAGGATAACCACGAAAATAAATTAACCGTCGACTTCCGTGTTTTCCATACTATTCTAATTTGGTTTTTCTCAGTGGATATGAATCAATGGTTTATATGGGATCTGAACCCGAACTGATTAACATGTGAACCCTGAACCCCTGAACGGTTACGCGAGATCTATTTCAATTTGTTTAGCCAAGATCCCCGCGCAAACCACTTTAACTTCAGTTCATCCAGATTGCCGCTGCCTTGAAGGTTGTTTAACGTATTCTGGGTCCAGTTGATCAAAAGATGATCGTTGGGCGGAACTGCTATACCAAGCGGTTCGTAAGTCAAAGGCGTGATCACCGACAGCAAGCCTGCCTCAGGATATCGAAAAACAGATACCACACATATTGGATAATCCGCTATCATGGCATGAACCTTGTCCTGCAATACCATGTTTACCGCTTCATCATAAGTGCCGGTGGTAAACAGAGTCGCCTTGTCAAGTGCCGCTTCAGCAAATGCCTGACTGGTTGAACCTTTGAGAGCAACCAGTCTTGTTTCCGGACGGTTGACGTCCATGGCCTCCTTGGCGTTGGCAATGGTTTTAACCTTTGTGAGAAACGCCTTGCCGGATTGTAAATACGGGCCGACGAAGGCCACCTTCAGGTTTCGTGCCGGAGTAATGGTCATACCCGACAAAACCATGTCGACTTCACCAGTTTGCAGCGCAGGTAGCAATTCGGCAAAAGGCTTTTTAACAAATTTCACGTTCACTTTCATGGCCTTGGCCATTAACCGGGCCAAATCAGGTTCCAGTCCGATAATCTCATCGTCTTTGGTCGTCATGTTGAGGGGCGGCATGTTGCCCATGGTGCCGACGATCAATTCCCCTCGATTTTGGATGCGATCCAGCACCGGCGAGGCAGACGTGCTGCTAGCGCCCTGCTGCATCTGCGTACAAGCCGTCAGAAAGATCAAAGTTACGAGAGCGGTCCCGATCAGTTTCGCAATTTTCATTTTAATTCTCCTTTCTCCACTGGTCATAAACGTTGATTGAGTTGAAACCTATTCATTCAAAATGATTTGTAAAGTGCGCACCGGTTTCTTTTTTTTTATATGTCACCCATACCGCTGTGAAGTTGGCGTGTCCGTCTGATAAACGATTGAGGTTAAGACCGCATTACTTTGAAGGCGTTGATCAGTCCGTTGGTAGAGGCGTCATGGGCATCGACGGGTCTGTCATCCTTTAGCTCCGGCAGGATTTTTTGGGCCAGCTGTTTGCCAAGTTCAACCCCCCATTGGTCAAACGAAAGTATATTCCATATGACTCCCTGAACGAAGATTTTGTGTTCATACATGGCGATCAAACTGCCGAGTGTCTTAGGGGTTAGCTTTTTGAATAAAATAGAATTGGTTGGTTTGTTACCCTCAAATACTTTATGGAGGTACAATTTTTTGATTTCTTCGTCGGTCTTGCCTGCTTTTTGCAATTCGGTGATGACCTCATCTTTGGTTTTTCCAGCCAGCAGAGCTTCGGTCTGGGCAAAGAAATTGGACAGCAGGATAATATGGTGCTCACCAAGCGGGTTTTGACTGATCGCCGGTGCCAGAAAATCCGCCGGTATCAATTTGGTTCCCTGGTGGATGAGCTGATAAAATGCATGTTGACCATTGGTTCCCGGTTCACCCCAGATAATGGGGCCGGTTTGATATCCTACCTTGCGGCCGTCACGGCCGACCGACTTGCCGTTGCTTTCCATATTACCCTGTTGAAAGTAAGCTGGAAAACGGTGTAGGTACTGATCGTAGGGTAGAATCGCTTCGGTTTGAGCACCAAAAAAGTTATTATACCAGATTCCAATCAAGGCCAGTATGACCGGAACATTTCGATCCAAGGGGGATTTTCTGAAATGCATATCCATTTCATGGGCACCCGACAGCAGTTCAGTAAAGTTGTCGAAACCGATATAGCATGCGATGGACAGACCGATTGCTGACCACAGGGAATACCGACCTCCGACCCAATCCCAGAATTCGAACATGTTGGCGCTATCGATCCCGAATTTTTCAACTTTTTTGCGATTGGTCGACAAGGCAATAAAATGCGTGGCAACATGAACCGGATTTTTGGCATGGTTTAAAAACCACTCTCTGGCACTGAAAGCGTTGGTCATGGTCTCTTGGGTTGTGAACGTTTTTGAGGCGATCATTATTAATACGGTCTCCGGATTCAGCCCTTTTAACGTTTCAGTGATATGCGTCCCGTCGATGTTGGAAACAAAATGAACCTTGATACTTTTTGGGGCATAGGGCCTTAATGCCTCGGTTACCATCACCGGTCCCAGATCCGAGCCGCCGATGCCGATATTGACAATGTCAGTGATCTTTTTCCCCGTATATCCTTTCCATTCGCCTTTTTGAATCCTTTGGCAAAAGTCTTTCATTTGTTGCAACACCCCATTGATTCGGGGCATGACATCCTCACCATCGACGTAGATGGGGGATTGTTTCCGGTTTCTCAGGGCAATATGCAGTACGGCCCGATTTTCGGTTTCGTTAATTTTTTCCCCGGAGAACATTTGCTCGATGGCTTCTTGTACGCCAGTTTCATCAGCCAATTTTAGGAGCAGTGTCAAGGTCTCTGTGGTCATTCTGTTTTTGGAAAAATCCACCAGTATGTCATTAAAGCGCAAGTGGAACCGGTTAAATCTATCGGAATCTTGCGAGAAAAGATCACGCATATGGACATCTTTGATTTCTTTGTAATGCGTTTTAAGTTTTTTCCAGCTATTCAATTGAGTCGGTCTGATTTTTTTTAACATGATGGAGACCTCCGATTACTTCTAATGGCGTTTATCTGTATTGCAGATTGGAGTAAAGAGGAGAAAAAGAGTTGTGCGCCGGTTTCCACGATTGGGGTCCTATATTTTACTTTTTTGATTTTGTACTTATTTTTTAAGTGTCATTTCGAAAACGTCATAGAATACCCTGTTAAAATCTTCAAGTTATATGATGCGTATTTTTGAAATGATGTCAATTTCTTCAGGCAATCACAGGGAGAATAAAGAAAATCGACGGAAGCGTTCACAGGTTCAAGGTTCACCGTTCAGGGTTAGCTTTGTTTATGGGCATTTACAAATTTAGCCGCACAGTTTGCGACCGGGTCTCAAGGTACTTGACTGTCGATGTTTTCATTGGATTTGCCTCAGGGCTTGTCAATCAATGATTTCGATTGGATATGAACTCAAACCCTTGAACCTGTTAACCCTGAACCCTTGAACGGATACGAATCGACAGAACTTCCTTTTCATTCGTTTCCTCTTAAAAAAGCTAAATTCACATGCGCCAAGTATGAAAGGAGAAATGCATGAATCCACAATGCGACATCGGCCTTGTCGGTTTGGCGGTGATGGGTCAAAACCTTATCCTGAATATGGCAGATCATGGTTTTCGTGTGGCAGCTTTCAATCGCACCACCAGCAGGGTGGATGAATTTATGACCGGTTTCGCAAAAGACAAATCAATTGTCGGCTGTCACAGCCCTGAAGAACTGGTGAAATGCCTCAAACCGCCCCGGCGTGTGATGTTGATGGTCAAAGCAGGAGATCCTGTCAGCCAGACAATACAACAATTCGTTCCGTTTCTGGGAGCCGGAGACATTATAATTGACGGCGGAAATTCCTTTTATGCCGATACCGAGCACCGAATCAAGGAGCTTGCATCGAACGGCATCCTCTATCTCGGAACAGGAATCTCCGGGGGAGAGGAGGGCGCGCGGCATGGTCCAAGCATCATGCCCGGCGGCGCAGTGGAGGCCTGGCCGCATGTCAAAACGATCTTTCAAGCAATAGCTGCCAAAGTCGGTCCCAATAATGATATTCCCTGTTGCGAATGGGTGGGTCCCGGCGGGGCCGGACATTATGTCAAAATGATTCACAACGGCATCGAATACGGCGATATGCAGCTCATATGTGAAGCCTACAGCCTGATGAACGATGGATTGGGCCTGACCGCCGACGAATTGCACAATATTTTTGCTATTTGGAACCAGGGAGAACTTGACAGCTATTTGATCGAAATTACCCGTGACATTTTTTCAGTGGTAGACCCGGAAACCAACAATCCTCTGGTGGATATGATATTGGACAAAGCGGGACAGAAAGGAACGGGTAAATGGACCAGCCAGCTGGCGTTGGATTTAGGGGTTCCAACCACTTTAATTACCGAGGCGGTGTTTGCCCGCATTCTTTCGTCGTTGAAGGATAAGCGTGTTCAGGCCAGCAGAATATTGACAGGTCCGTACGACCAGATGGAGACTTTCCGTGGATCGGTGAAACGCGATGAATTTATCGAAGCCGTTCGCCAGGCCCTTTTTGCCTCCAAGATTTGCAGTTATGCTCAGGGATTTTTACAACTTCAGGCGGCCTCGGAAGCCTATGGCTGGAACTTGCGATATGGCGAGCTTGCCATGCTGTGGCGGGGTGGCTGCATCATCCGGGCCGCTTTCCTCGAACGCATCAAAGACGCATTTGACCGCAATCCCAAGCTTGATAATTTGCTGCTCGATCCCTATTTCAAGGGTGCAGTGGAATCGTGTCAGCATGGTTGGCGACGCGTCGTCAGTTCTGCCGCACAGATCGGCATTGCGGCACCGGCCATGAGTGCCGCCTTGAATTTTTATGACGGATACCGCAGTGATCGGTTGCCTCATAATCTGCTGCAGGCGCAGCGCGATTACTTCGGGGCGCACACCTACGAGCGGATCGACCGGGAGGGAATTTTTCACACCGATTGGCTTGATATGCGACGAAAGCCGGGGTAAAATTGTTCCATTCATCACGAAATCACGAAAGATAGAAAGCACGAAAATTTGTGTTTCGGATTTTGGATTTATACCGATGGGAGATTGATCTCGTTTCCTTCAATAAGACCTCCGGCTCTGCGGAGGGCTTCTCAATGTTCTTTCACTCTCGGGTCAGATCAATGATCTCCATGCGATTGTTGCGATAGGGATGTTTAGTTGACGGCCCCTCAGTCAACACCACCAGGTCGCCTTCGACATTTTGAGTTTGCAACCAGTTTTTTGTCCAGGCTTTCCAGTCCTCCGGGTGATCCGGTTCACAGACCGAAACCACCCCATAGGAGAACATGAGGTCCTGGCATGTCTTTGACTGTGAACTGACCGCCGTAATCCAAACCGGGAGTCTGAACCGGGTGATGCTGCGTGCGGTCGCACCGCTGCGCGTGGGCACAATCACAGTCGGTGGGGTGATTTGATTCAAAGCGGTATCAACGCTAAAGGCGATCAGATCTTCAATCTTTAACTCGCCTATTTGAGCCTGGGCTTGTAAGGCTTGCTCTATGGAAATAGCTGGGCGATGAGGTTCGATGGCGGCGGCAATTCTAACCAGCATAAACACGGATTCAACCGGATACTGCCCCATGGCGGATTCTCCGGATAGCATCACACAATCCGTTCCGTCAAGGATGGCATTGGCAACATCGGTGGCTTCAGCCCGGGTAGGTCGCCGATTGGTTGTCATGGATTCCAACATCTGAGTAGCGGTGATGACGGGTTTTCCGATTAGATTGGCTTGCCGCATGATATATTTTTGCGCCACGGCAATTTGTTCAATCGGAATCTCCACACCTAAATCCCCGCGGGCAATCATAATTCCGTCGGCGGCTTTGAGAATTTTATTCAGGTGCTTGCGGGCGCCGGCGCGTTCGAGTTTTGCAATAATGAAGGGATCATGGCCGAGTTTGGCGGCAGCTTCGCGAACGGCCTCGATATCTTCGGCCGTTTCCACAAAGGACTGGCTGACCGCATCCACGCCGTTCTCCATGGCGAATTTTAGACATGCATGGTCATGTTCTGTAAATGCGCTGATACCGAGGTCGATACCGGGCAGGTTAAGACCTTTGCGGGAGAGGAGTTCTCCGCCGACGACAACCTTGCAACAGACGTCATTTCCCTCGACTGTTTCCACCTGAATCTGGACGTAACCGTCGTTTAAAAATAGCTGGTCGCCGGGTTTGACGGCTTTAGGCAGGCGGGGGAAACTCACCGAAACCCGCTCACTATTACCGACAATATCATCGGTAGTTAGCGTAAATTTGTCGTCGGGCTTGAGTTCAATGGGTTCTTCAACAAATTGGCCGATTCGCATTTTGGGTCCCGGCAAATCACCCATGATGGCGACGCGTTTTCCAACAGCATCGGAGGCAGCGCGCACTTTTTTAATTGTTTCGGCGTGGCTTGGGAAATCTCCGTGGGAAAAGTTTAAGCGCACAACATCCATACCAGCGCGAATCATTCGTTGTAGAACTTCAAGCGAATCGGATGCCGGTCCGATGGTGCAAATAAGTTTGGTTTTATTGGCGGGGAAGCCCATGGTCTCCTCCCTACATGTTAACGTTCATCTCTAATTTAAAAAAGATCGAGCAAAGCGATTCCAACCTTCGACATTCGTTATTTGTCATTCGATATTCTGCTGTTCTGCGGTCTCTAGATCACGTCTCTAGCGTGATTCGATATTCTATTTTCGTGTTTTCGATTCTTCGTGTTTTCGTGATTAAAAGATTTTATACTCCTGAGCCCTGCACATTGGATCAAGTAAATTAGGAGCTTACTTCAACCCCAGATAATCCAGAATCCCGGCCCCGTATTTCTTCTTAAACGCTTTATCTATTTTTTCTACAGGATTAGCCCCCAGAAATGACAAAAGCTGTTCTAAGTCTGCTTTTCGAATTTTGGTATCCCTTGTTTTCTTCAATCCGACAATATCTTCTTCTATGTCAAAGTACTTCAACTTGTCATCCAGCGGCAGTTGCCAGAATAGCAAAAATCCTCTTTCCGGGAAATCCACATCCAGCAGCTTGTAACAGTATTTCATAAACGTTTTCTCTAATTTTTGCCGGATGTCTGTTATCTTCTGTTTTTCGTTTTTGAGGTCTTCACGGTTGCACGGTTTGCCGATGATTTCGAAATACATTTTGATTTTCGGTTCGGTTCCCGATGGCCGCACGGTGACCCTAATCTGGGTCGTATCCGCTAAGTTGTCAAAATAATAAACCAAGACGTTTCTAGCAGAAGTATCGGTTTTTGAAAGATGGGGTTGAGGGTCACCCTGCCAGCGATCAATTCGTTTACGAACATGAAATTGATTGAATGATTTGATATGGGTATCCCTTAAGTGATCCATGATAAAGGCAATCTGCTCCATACCCTTAGCGCCTAGTAATCTGATTTCAGTCAGATAATTGTGGCAATAACCATAGGCGGAGTAGATATCATTGAGATCATCCAGTAGACTCTTGTTTTGCTGCTTTAGCTCGGCGGCATGTTCAGATATCCAAATGGCAGCGGGGGTGGCATCTTTGTCCCTGGCATAATTACCGGTAAGATATCCGTGGCTTTCTTCGGCGCCAAACATAAAATCGTTAATGTTACCTTGCTCTTCAATTTGGTTCATCACAGCGGCAATATATTTGAAGCCGACCAGTAAATCGCCGATGCATTGAACCCCATTTTCTTCAGCGATCTTCTGTAATAACGACGTGGTGACATCGGTTTTAATGACCACGCTATTTTGGTTTAACCGTCCGGCTGCTTTGTATTTTGAAATTGCATAATTGGTCAGGATGATTCCGATTTCATTGCCGCTTAAAAATTCCCATGACCCATGATGATTCACCATAACGCCGATTCGGTCCGCATCAGGATCCGAGCTCATTAAAATATCTGCATTGACCTCTTTAGCGTAGGGCAACGAGTTCGAAAACGATTCGATCACCTCGGGGTTGGGGATATTGAACGTAACGTTTTCAAATGCCCCGCTTAGATTAGACGTTTGCGGGTCCAGCATGATATCAAAACCCAATTTCTCTAAGACCGGATACACAGATGTGACTCCGGTGCCGTGTAATGGCGAATAAACAATTTTCAAGCCACGTGCATCGGATAAAGAGACCGGGTAAACCGCTGCGTGATAAGCATTGTCAACATCTTCACCGACGAGTTCGAGCAATCCTTTATTGCGGGCTTCCTCGATGGAGATGGACTTAATTTCCGTCACGTTTTGGGTAACTTCATCGACCAAGTATTGGTCGTCGGGCGGAATCAGCTGGCCTCCATTTTGATCATATACCTTTTTTCCATTGTCGGTGGGTAAGTTGTGACTGGCGCTGAACATATCACCGGAGACAGCATTTAGATGCCGTATCGCGAAAGAAAGTTCGGGGGTGGTTCTAACGCTGTCGAACATGTAGACTTTGATATCATTGGCAGCATAGACCTGGGCAGCCGCCTGAGCCAGCTTAAGCCCATCAAGATTCATCATAGGATTGGGCGAAGAATCATCGTATATGCCCTGCTGGGTGTATTTACGGACATCAAAGGTCAACACAACCCCTCTTTTTTTGGCATCATCGCCGAATTGTTTGACTAGATATTGGGAATGCCCCTGGGCTGAAGCCTGTATCGTCCAGGTATTGATTCGATTCGGTCCGATACCCACCAGGCCTCTGCGGCCTCCGGTGCCAAATGGAATGACCTGATAAAACGAATCCAAAAGGAAATCCCATTTTTCAGATTCAATTAGATATTTGATTTGCGGTACATAGTCTTCAAACGGTTTGTCTGTTAGCCACAGATTAAGCCAGGTTAACGCTGATGTAATGTATTTTTCCGATACATTTAAGATTTTGAATCCATCTTTAGTTTTCTCTACCAGAGCCTTAGCGTCGGTCATTGCGAGCCTCTCTCTTCGCTTTTTTTAGGAATGCCTTATTTTCAATTCGTATTACATACAGTT
>JASFJP010000156.1:0-8904 GCA_050121225.1 Desulfobacterales bacterium | reverse complement strand
AAAAGCAGAAAAAAGCAGTGGATGGTTACGCGGGAGCGTGAGAATATTCCTCAAGACCAGGCCATTTAAACGGTGAATTGACTGGAATAAATAGAGTTGCTCGCCTATGAAAATCTTGAAAATTCCAAGTACCAAAATACAAATAATATGATTTTAACGTTTCCGTGCTAGCTTTCTGAAACTACTTGACATAGAATTTAATTCCCCATAAATTGGCAAATTCTGTCGGCATCATTGTCTAATTGAACCAAAAACCTTAATTTGGATCGTAGATGCCTTTAATGTTCGAAATCAAGAGGGTGTAATTTGGAAATCGATCTGCAGGGGATTCTTGTTGTCGTTGGGAACTACGGCAGCGGTAAGACCGAGGTTTCGATTAATCTGGCGGTGCATCAAAAACGGGCAGGATTTGATGTCCGTATTGCCGATCTAGATCTGGTAAATCCTTACTTCAGAACCCGCGAAGCTCGGACAGTTCTTTCTGAGTTGGGCGTTGATGTGGTATTGCCACCGGAGCAGTTTTTGCACGCTGATTTGCCGGTTCTCAGCCCCGCAATTGCCGGTATGGTGAAAGAACCCGGTGATGTCACTATTCTGGATGTCGGCGGCGATGATGCCGGTGCCACCGTCTTGGCTGCGTTGGCAGATGCTTTTAAAAACAGGCGCGTGTATATGCTGCAGGTCATCAATCCGTTGAGACCCATGACACGTTCAATTGAGGGTTGCTTGAAGATTCAAACCGAAATTGAACAGGCCGCTAAGATGACGGTTACTGGGCTGATCGGTAATGCCAATCTCATCGATGAAACAAGCTCGGATGATATTTACTGCGGTTATGATTTTGTAGCTTCTCTGGCGACTGCAAGCGATTTGCCACTCGAGTTTATTACCATAGCCCATGAGCTTTTACCCGGAATTGATATGCAGCGCTTTGCTTGTCCGGTTCTGCCCATAGCCAGGCAACTCGTGCCGCCTTGGAGGAAAGCGGTAAAATTCGGGAATGTGGAGATCTAATTGCTTGATTGAGACCTAATTTTTGAAACCAACATGTAACCGCATCGACAAAAGATTGCCGATATGAAAGCCATTAGCGTTTAAAACACGAGAGGAGTTAATCGTATGCCCTATAAACACACTATCGACATGGACCGATGCAAAGGATGTGGTCTTTGCGTTGCTGTATGTCCTAAAAATGTTTTGGAGTTATCCAATGAGGTGAATAGTAATGGTTATTTTCCTGCTTATCAGGCACGTCCTGAAGATTGCATTCATTGCGCGATCTGTTGTACTATGTGTCCGGATGTTGCCATAACCATAAGAGAAATTGAAGAACAAGCAGCCGCACAAAAATAACGGAGGCGACAATGAGCAAAGTGTTGATGAAAGGCAATGAAGCAATCGGCGAGGCTGCCATTCGGGCGGGATGCCTGAATTACTTTGCCTATCCCATTACCCCACAATCTGAAGTGGCTGAATATCTTTCCAAACGCATGCCGGAAGCAGGCGGTGTTTTTTTACAAGGCGAAAGTGAGGTGGCAGTATCCTACATGATCTTCGGGGCTGCAGCCTGTGGAGAAAGAGTGTTTACAACCTCTTCGAGCCCAGGGATCAGTCTTATGAGCGAAGGAATCAGCTATATTACCGCGGCGCAATGCCCGGCTGTATTTGTTAACATCATGCGGGGTGGTCCCGGACTGGGAGGTATTCTTCCATCCCAGGCAGATTACTTGCAGGCGACCAAAGGAGGCGGACACGGCGACTATCGACTTTTAGTGATGGCGCCGGCCAGTGTGCAGGAAGCCGTTGAGATGACCATGAGAGCATTTTCACTGGCCGAAAAGTACCGTAATCCCATCATGATTCTGGGGGATGGTTTAATCGGGCAGATGATGGAGCCTGTGGAATTTCCGGAAAACTTAAAAATCCAACCGTCAAACAAGGATGAGTGGGCTACCAACGGCATGGATACCCGCAACAGCAATACGCGCAATCTGGTGAAAACACTTTATTTGAATCCCGAAGAACTAAACGCTCATAATTTGAAGTTAAAGGCCAAGTACGACCGAATGCAGCGCGAAGAGGTTCTGTTCGAAACCTACAATCTCGACGGTGCCTATAATATTTTGATTGTCAGTTATGGCACTATGAGCCGGGTGTGTCGCACAGCGATCGATAATCTCAAGGATGAGGGACTGACTGTGGGGATGATCCGTCCGCAGCATCTTTTCCCCTTTCCTCACACGGCTATTCGCGATGCCGCCGGCAAAGATAGTTGCAAAGTCGTTTTGAGCATAGAAATGAGTATGGGGCAAATGGTTGAGGATGTTGAGCGCAGTGTCGCCGGTAGCAGACCGGTGAGGTGGTATGGCAAGTGCGGTGGTGAAGTTCCGACGCCTGAAGAGGTAATGGAAGAAATTAGAAAATTGTTGGTTTAACTATCCACGTATTAGGGAGCCAAAACAATGGGAAAGACATTTCAAAAACCGGAGGCACTTGCCGATCAGGTAACCCATTACTGTCCGGGTTGCACCCACGGAGTGGCCCACCGCTTGTTAGCGGAGGTGATCGATGAGTTGGGTATTCGAGGTCGAACCGTGGGAGTCGCACCGGTGGGATGTGCCGTTTTAATGTACAACTATTTTACATTCGATTTTCAGGAAGCTGCGCATGGTCGTGCTCCTGCAATGGCAACCGGCATAAAACGGGTTCGTCCAGACCTGATCGTATTTACCTATCAAGGTGACGGTGACATGGCGAGCATTGGATTAAGCGAAATTGTGCATTCAGCCAATCGCGGCGAAAAATTTACGACGATTTTTATCAACAACGCCGTCTACGGGATGACCGGAGGGCAAATGGCTCCAACGACCATGCCAGATCAGAGGACCACCACCTCCCCGTTCGGAAGAAATACCGCCGATATGGGTATGCCGATTAAAGTGGCAGAACTTCTGGCAGCCTTGGAGACGCCGGCATTTATTACCCGGCAAACGTTGATCAAACCCAAATATATCAACAAGGCCAAAAAAGCCATTAAACAAGCATTTTTGTATCAAATGGAAAACCGGTGCTTCAGTCTTGTAGAACTGGTCAGCACATGCCCAACGAATTGGGGAATGACGCCTATTGATTCGCTGAAATGGGCCGAGGAAAAAATGCTGCCTTATTACAAACTAGGTGATTTTAAAACACCGGAGGAAGCTTAGTCCATCGATTCGTAATTACAGTGACGTATTTTTAGAATAAGAATTTTTGACTATGCTCACTCAGCACTAAGTCCTGAGAGAGTAAATACATTATCGAATTTATAAATCGAAGGACTTAGCCACAACTCTGAGGCTTAAGCTCGCAGTGAGAAGGGGGTGTTATCTATCTTTTCTGTCTGCTTATAGCAATGAACTATCACCTCAACAAGAGTATCAGCTTCAATCATGAGGAGGAATCATGCAAAGTGAAGTTCAATTCGCCGGTTTTGGTGGCCAAGGGATCATGTTGATGGGACAAATTCTTGCGCAAGCAGCGATGCATCAAGGGTTTGAGGTCGTGTGGATTCCTTCCTATGGTCCGGAGATGCGGGGCGGAACCGCGTACTGTACAGTCGTGATTGGTGACAGACCTATCGGATCACCTATCATTCGAAATCCCAAGCACCTTGTCGCCATGAACCGGCCATCTCTGGAAAAATTTGCGCCCACCGTCAAGGCGGGAGGTGTGATTTTCATCAACAAGTCCATCATTTCGATCGGAGCTGGCCGTGATGATGTAGACATTATTAGTGTGCCTATCATTGAAATCGCCAAGGAACTTGGCAATGTCAAAGCAGCTAATATCGTGGCTCTCGCCGCCTTTGCGGTCCGCAGTGACATCGTTCATTTTGATAGCCTGAAAGACGCGGTAAAAGATAAATTTGCCCAGAAAGAAAAACTGATTCCTCTCAATATGCAGGCACTCGAGGTAGGCCGCGAGGCGGCGCTTGGTGCCTAGATGTTTGATGTTGCGTGTTTAGACCGGTAACATTCTTGGTTCATTATTCGAGGTTCAATATGCATCCCGTTGTCAGCGGGATTAAAAGAAAGTACAAATTTCAGAACGTGCAACTCGTTATGCGATACTCGACTCATGAAAGTTAAAATCCCAGATCATATTTTAGCCCTCGAACCTTATATCCCCGGTAAACCGATTGAAGAACTCGAACGGGAATACGGGATTGCGGATGCGGTTAAGCTTGCCTCAAATGAAAATCCATTAGGACCCTCTCCGAAGGCAGTGAAAGCAATTCAGCAGGCACTCGAGAAATTGCATCGCTATCCAAACGGCGGCGGTTATGACTTGATTGAACGTATTTCGGAAAAACTGAATGTCCCGGGTGAGTGTATTGTTCTCGGCAATGGATCCGATGATATCATTTCTATGCTATCCCAGGTATTGCTGCAGCCCGGAGATGAAGCGGTCTTACCCCAGCCGTCGTTCCTAATGTATGAGCTTACCGTGAGCAGCTCGGGGGCGACACCGATTGGCATAGCGCTAAAAGCCAACACCATCGATCTGGATCGCATGCTGGAGAGCATCACATCTAAAACACGGCTGGTTTTCCTTAACAATCCGCATAACCCGACCGGTACCTTGATTTCGAAAAATAGTATCGAAGCCTTTATAGCCGCCCTTTCACCGGATGTTGTTTTGGTCATTGATGAAGCCTACATTGAGTTTGTCAGGGAACGGCAATGTCCAAACAGTATCGACTATCTGAATTCGGACAAAGTAATTGTCGGGTTGCGCACATTTTCCAAGGCCTACGGTTTAGCAGGACTTCGCATCGGATATGGAGTCATGCCGAAGCCTTTAGCCGATCTCCTCAACCGGGTTCGGCAACCGTTCAATGTCAATTCGTTGGCTCAGGCGGCTGCCGTTGCCGCCATTGAAGACGATGAATTTTTGAAGCGCACGGTTCGGTTGGTGCACGATGAGCTAGATTTTTTATATGCCGCTTTGGATGATCTTGAGATTGACTATAATAAAACACAGGCCAATTTTTTCCTGATCAACGTGCGTAGAAGCGCCAACCAGGTTTTTGAAGACCTCCTCAAGCAGGGAGTCATTGTAAGATCCATGACCGCCTATGGATATCCTGATTGTATACGTGTCAATGTGGGGCGCCATGATGAGAATGTTCGTTTTTTGAAAGCGCTGGAGACCGTATTATAAAATGCGGAAGATGGGAAAATTGCTCATCGCTATAGATGGTCCGGCAGGAGCCGGGAAAACTACCGTCAGCCGAGCACTGGCCGATCGTTTAGGATACCGTTACATTGACACCGGTGCGCTTTATCGTGGTGTAGCCTATGAAGTAATCAAGCAAGCGGTCGATCCTGAGGATGATTTGGATCTTGAGCGCCTTTGCGGAAGACTTAAACTGCGGTTTGTCGAAGATAAAGGGAGTTTGCGTCTTTTTTCTGAAGGAACTGATATTAGCGACCAGATTCGGACACCACAGATCACCATGCTAGCATCTGCCGTATCGGCCCGACCTGTTATTCGAAAATATTTGCTTGATTTGCAGCGGAAATTGGGCCAAGAAAAGTCCGCGGTGTTCGAAGGGCGTGACATGGGTACCGTGGTGTTTCCAGATGCCGATCTGAAATTTTTCCTGGATGCCACGACCCGAAAACGGGCGCTGAGACGTTTTAAAGAGCTTAAATTAAAAACGAAGCAAACGTTGAAGGAGGTTGAAAACGAGATTCAGCAACGGGACAGAAACGACAGCACAAGGGATCTATCCCCTTTGAAACCGGCTAAGGACGCAATTATCATCGATTCAACTGATTTAACAGTAAACGAGGTGGTGGACTTCATGGTATCCCATATTGCGAAATAAGTGCTCGTTGAGAACAATAGCATCGCCATAAACGCATAAAATCTGCTTATTGGCGATGTTTTGAAACATTTTCGAAATTAATCATTGCATTTTTCATTAAGTCTGCTAAAAATAATCGGTTATGCGATTCTCTTCGGAGATCGTAATTAAATTGGCTAAGGGGGAAATTTTTTTTTATGACCACTACGAACTACAACAATGAGGAAAGTAACAAAACTAATCAGGCCGAACCAACTGAAGATAGCATGTCCGATTCATCCGCCGTCGAATCCGAAATCCAAAGCGATGATCACCATTTTGAATCTTCGTCGTCCACAGCAGCTGCTAAAAATGATCGTGAATCCGGTGACAGCATGGACAATGTGATGAATCTGTACGAAGAAAGCTTCAAACGGTTTGAGGAAGGGGAAGTCGTTACAGGTCGAATTATATCCATCGACAGAGACCATATTCTGGTAGACATTGGCTATAAATCCGAAGGTCAGATTCGAATTCAGGAATTTAAAGATGATGAGGGCAATGTCAACGCCAACATCGGCGATACAATTGAGGTGATGGTCGAATGGTGGGATGATGATGAAGAGCGCGTCGTCCTCTCCAAAGAAAAGGCCGCTAATGTAAAAATTTGGGAGTCGATTAAAAAATCTTACGACGAAGAAGGAACCGTTCAGGGTGTCATCACCAACCGCGTGAAGGGTGGATTCTCGGTGGATATTGGTGTTCAGGCATTTTTACCAGGTTCCCAGGCCGACCTGCGCCCGATTCACAACCTTGATGATTTGGTCGGTAAGACATATGATTTTAAGATCTTAAAATATAATCGCAAACGCAGCAACATCGTCCTGTCCCGTCGCGCCATATTGGAGAAAGAACGCGAGGAAAAGCGGGCCACTACCCTTGCATCTATCCAGGAAGGTAAAGAGGTGGAAGGTATCGTAAAAAATATTACTGACTACGGTGTCTTCGTTGATTTGGGAGGCGTGGACGGCCTGCTCCATATTACCGACATTTCCTGGGGTAGAGTCAAGCACCCGTCCGAGCTTTTTGCAATTGGCGATCCGATTAAAGTTAAGATTTTGAGCCTAGATTTGGAAAGGGAACGTGTTTCTTTGGGAATGAAGCAACTTTTCCCTGACCCGTGGTCGATTGCCACTGAAAAATATCCGCTGGGTTCTCGGGTGACCGGCCTAGTTGTCAGCCTGACAGAATACGGCGCATTTGTAGAATTGGAGGAGGGTGTAGAGGGATTGATCCACGTATCCGAGATGTCCTGGACTCGAAAAATTCGTCATCCCTCAAAAGTTGTATCCGTTGGCGAAGAGGTCGAAGCTGTTGTTCTCGATATTAAGCCGGAGAATCGACGTATCTCATTGGGGATGAAGCAGGTCGTACCTAATCCCTGGGATGTGATCGCTGAAAAATATCCAGTCGGGACGACTATCGAAGGTAAAATCAAAAACATCACCGACTTTGGCCTTTTTATCGGAATTGACGAGGGGATTGACGGTTTGGTCCACATTTCGGACATATCATGGACCAAACGCATCAAGCATCCCTCTGAGCTTTACAAGAAAGGAGATGTGCTTCAAGCGATTGTGCTCGATATAGAGAAGGAAAGTGAACGCTTCTCCCTTGGCGTCAAACAGCTTCACGATGATCCCTGGACAAGCGTTGCCGATCGTTACGAGGTCGGGAAAGAGATCACCGGCACGGTGACCAATCTAACGGATTTCGGCATCTTTGTGGAGCTTGAGGAAGGCATTGAAGGGCTGGTCCACGTGTCGGAAATTAGTAAGGAAAAAATCAAGACCCCAGTCGGCAAATATAATATCGGAGAAGTCATCACAGCTAAAGTGATGAACATCAACAGCGATGAACGGCGTATCGGCCTCTCTATTAAACGTCTAGAAATGGAGGATGAACAAAATCTTCTGAGCGAGTATGTCAACAATATGGGGCCCGCAACATCTACGTTTGGTGAAATATTACGGGAAAATTTGCAAGAAAAATTAAATGAAGAGTAATCGCTTCTGACTGCATTGACCCGCTTGCGTATTTGAATCTCGGATCAATTGCCCCGACGTTTGATGCGAAGCTTTAAACTCCAGCGTTGGATAGCAATCACTTAAGCGCTCACTGCATCCCGCCTCGCTTATGCCGAAGCAGGACGCAGCGAGCGCTTTTTAATTCTTACCACGCCTACTCAAAGATACTGACATCGCCCATACCCTTGCGGATTACTTCAGGTATATCATCGATCAGTGAAATGACACTCGATGGTTTGCCGGGGACTATGCTGCCGTCAACTACCAGATCGATCCGTCCTTTGAAATAGTCATGAATCAAAGACGCATCATCAAAAATCGAACCATCCGGCCTGGTTGCACTGGTTGTGATAATCGGATTGCCGAGTTCTTCGACCAACTTGAGGCAGATGCGATTGTCAGGTACGCGAATACCGGCGGTTCTGCGATTGGTCAGCATGATTTTGGGCACCAGTCGTGATCCCTCCAAAATAAAGGTATAGGGGCCCGGCAATAGCCGTCGCATAGTCTTGTATGCATAATTTGAAACCTTGGCATAGTGGCTGATATTTTTTAGCCCTGAACAGATAAAGCTAAATGGTTTGCTCTTATTTCGTTGTTTTAGCTGATATATCTTCTCAATCGCCTTTTTGTTCAAAATGTCACAACCGATACCATAATAGGTGTCGGTAGGATAGACGACAACTCCGCCTTTTTTAAGAATTTCAACGACTTTTCTGACAAGCCGATCTTGAGGGTTTTGGGGATTAATTCGGAAAAGCATTTGAATAATCAGCCGTACATTCGCAAAAACGTTCAAGGCAAAGGGTCATTTTGAAAATAGCGGACAGCAATGATTCAATGAAGTGGATTCTTTATTACGGGCTCCTAGCGAATGTCAAGGCCCCAAATTAAAGATTGCCAAAGATGCTGCCTTTTGCTATTCGATGCCAAACAATTTAGCATTGATGATTGACGAAAATAAGCGAATTATTCTGCTTGGCA
>JASFJP010000155.1:0-8914 GCA_050121225.1 Desulfobacterales bacterium | reverse complement strand
AAACGGTAGATTTAGAGTCTCGCGATAAATCTTTATTGATATATGGCATTTGAAAATAGAAAAATTAGATCCCTAAAATTTCACTTCCGCAGACATTACAAAAATAGGTATGAAGGACCTCGTCATCCTTATTAAAAAGCAGAATATTGTCATTTATATGGAGTGGATAGCTTTGTCAAGAGCAGAGACCGACTGAATTGTAATTTGTATTTAAATCGTATTCATTTCTGTAGGTTTAGTCGATTTTCCAAACGGGCCTGTATTTTTGGAAATTGATTCATATCGGTATGAGGTAAGAAGAGTGCTGCAATGTAATTATCCATATACGACGACGTGTCCGACAATTCAAAATTGGTCATTTTTTTGGTCACCTCTACGACATCCTTGCGAATGCGGTTGGTCAGCGAACTCATCCTAGCACCCATTAAAGATCCGTTTCCGATAAACGTAACCTTTTTGGTCTCCATTTCCGGCAAAAGACCGATGGTCATGGCTTTTTCCAGATCCACGTAACTGCCGAATCCACCGGCTAATATAATGCGTTCGATATCCTGGATACCCATTCCCACTTCAGTTAACAGCGTCATACACCCACTGTAAATAGCACCCTTGGCCCGAATCAGATTTTCAATGTCGATTTCCGTCAGAGTCACATCACGGTCAATTTGCGTTTCATCCTTCCAGGCCAGGACATACTCATAAATCCCGTTGTCCTCACGGATTCGCGGGGTATCCAGGTCGCGGTCAAACTTTCCAAGATTATTTATAATTCCTATTTCAAACAGGGTTGCCACCATGGTAATCAGGCCAGATCCGCAAATACCTTTCGGCCGGACATTACCGATGGTCACAAGCATGGGTTCAAGGTTGTCTGGATCAATCGAGAAATCTTCAATCGCTCCTTTGGCGGCCCGCATCCCAAACTTTAGTCCCCCACCTTCAAAGGCCGGCCCTGCTGAACAGGCAGCACACGCCAACCAATCCTTGTTGCCGATCACAATTTCCGCGTTGGTGCCGACATCCAGATAAAGGGTCAGCGCCTCCGTGCGATAAATACCGGATCCCATCACTCCGGCGACAATGTCGCCACCGACATAACTGGATACCGCCGGATAGACCAGGGCTCTCACATGTTCCCCCAGCTCCATCCCCAAATCTACAGCTCTGATCGGTGGATAGAGTGCTGCCGTCGGAACATATGGCGCCCGCCGGATAGAGCGCGGGTTTACTTTCAAAAGCAACTGCGTCATGGTTGTGTTGCCGGCCAGGGTAATCGTGGAAATACCTTCAAGGTCAACGCCGGATCGCTTAACAATTTTATTTAAAATCTTATTAACGGTTTTGACAACGACCTCATTCAATTTTTCCAACCCACCCGGTTTTTCGGCGAATACAATCCTGGAAATCACATCCTCACCATAGCTGATCTGACCATTGAATTCACCATGCTCTGCCAGGACGCCGCCGGTATTGAGGTCGATAACCTGCCCGTAGATAGTTGTCGTACCAATATCCATGGCAATTGCATAACTTTTCTGGGTGGTATCTCCGGATTCAACATTGATAATCCTGCTTCGACCGACATCCCGTACCGGCCGCACGAGGGTCGCCGTAATCTTGAAATCCTCTTTCCGAATAATATCCGAAATTTTTCGAATCACCGAAAGGTCGACTTCAAGACGATGTTCTTCGTGTTTCAGGTTCAAATAACTGATTAACCGGGTGATATCCGGTAGGTTGTCCAAGGCAGTCGGCTCGGGAAGCTCCAGATATATCTTATCAACGGGCGCCACAAAAAGCCCCGCCTCCTTGAGGTCCTCAAAGTTAAATTCCTGAATGCGAGCTGTCTGACGCGGCGTGATTCGTAGATTCAGCGCGCTGCTGTCAATTGCAGATTCAATAGGAATTCGCACAACAAGATCACTTCTGACCACCGCCTGGCAGGCAAGCCGGTAGCCTTTTCTTTGATCTTCTTCGCTGAGTTTTTCTGAAATGCCAGCCTCAACCTTGCCTTCTTCAATGATAACGCGGCACTTTCCGCAGACACCTTCACCCCCGCAGGATGCATTGACGTGAACTCCGGCCTCTATGGCAGCACGAACTAGGGTTGAACCGTCTTCAACCTCTATACTCGAATCATAGGGTAAAAATTTCACTGTGTGTGTCGTCATTGCTGCGTTCCTAACTGACAAATTCAAAGCGGTTCATCAAAATTACAGCTTAAATTCAGCATATCACCATCAAAGAAGGTCTTTACTTTAAAGGGCAATTGATTGAACAGTTTGATCATGCCTTGATTTTGAGGTGCGGTGTAGGCCATAAATCCGGAAATCCCATTCTCCCTGGCCGCATCGGTCAACTTTTTCAAAAGAATTTTGCCGAGTCCCTTTTTTTGGTAGGCTTTGCTGATGGAAAACGCAATTTCGGCAACGTTGGTGGTCGGTTCCAACAGATATTCTCCGATACCCACGACTTTACCGAAACCAAATTCTCCAACTACAGCAACGACGGTCAAATCTTTGACGTAGTCGATCTGGGAGACACCTTCAACTTCATCTTTTACAAAACTGGTTTTCTCATGAAAAAACCTGGCAACAACATCGTCCTTATCCAGGCTGTAAAAATGCTCTTGAATCCGCCGCTCATCTACCGGCTTGGCAGGTCGAATGGTCATTTGTTCGCCATTGATGTTAAGAATTTCTTCAAGATGGATGGGGTAGACCCCATGGATGGATTCATGCAGGGTGCGCTCAGCGCTGAGCAACCCCATTTTCTTCGCCTCGTGAAAGAGTTCATTACGAAAGTCCGGGTGAGCGATACTGATCATGGCCATGGCACGCTCTTGAAAACTTTTACCGAATAAGTTCACCGCTCCGTATTCGGTAACCACATGGTTCACATCGGCCCGCGGCACGACCACGGCCGTATCCTCAAGGATCGGTACGATACGACTTGTCTGCCCCTGCGATGAGGTGGACGGAAGCATCAGGATCGACTTGCCGCCTGGCGAACGCACAGCCCCGCGCATAAAATCCAGAATGCCGGTCAACCCGGAAAAATGCGTATGGGGTAACGCATCGGCGGCTACTTGCCCCGTTAAATCAATCGCCATTGCCACACTCATGGCGACCATTTTGTTGTGCCGGGCGATAACCGTAGGGTCGCAAACATAATCCGAGGGGTGAAACTCGATTGCCGGATTATCATTCAGAAATTCGTACAGGACTTCGGAACCGATGGCACAGCTGCCGACCATTTTGCCGTCGTTGAAACCCTTTTTGCGATTGGTTATCACCCCTTTGGAAAACAGATGCATAATATCATCCGTAAGGTAGATGGTATGAATCCCCAAATCACTCTTGTTCTCGAGGGCCAGCATGACAGCCTCCGAAGTTGTTCCCAGTCCAATCGCAATGGTGGATCCGTCTTCGATCAGCCTCCGGGCAATTAGCCTTCCGATATCGTTGGCAGCCGGCAGCTCTGGATTTTCTACGATGGTCAGCAGCGGTTCATCATGCTCTACAAAATAGTCAGCTTCGTTGACGTGAATAAAACTTTGCCCCAGCACCCTGGGCATGCGGGAGTTGATTTGTGCGACAACCAAGTCGGCAGATTGCGCAGCGGCCAGGGTAATATCGACTGAAATCCCCAAACTCATCCAACCGAAATCATCCGGCGGCGATACCTGGATCAGGGCGACATGAATCGGCAAAAGGCGACTTTTAAACAGGCGCGGAATCGCCGACATATTGATGGGGGTAATAAATCGCTTGTTACGGGCAATTGCTTTTGGCCGAGCGGATCCCAGGTAAAAAGAACGGATATTCAGACTGTGGTCTTTGGTTTTGTTGGCGATCAAGGTCAGCGGTGTTGTTTCAAGGGCCATCAAACGGACAATCTCGATATCTTTGTAATAATTTGATAACTCTGATAGGGCCCGGACCAAATGCTGGGGCTCGCCACAAGAGGAACCGATAAACACCCGCTGTCCCGGTTTGATGCATCGCAGAGCCTTCTCTGCTGTGCATTTGTTTTCAACGTACTTGTCGGCCCAGTAACTTGAAATCGCCATTTGGTTCTCCAAAAGCCTAAAAAAAATCAAAAATATTTACTGTAGGGGCAATCGCTGTAAGCGAATTAATTTAGCTCATCCATAAACGATTGGCAAGGGGAACATCGGGATTATTTCTTGACTCATAAAAATCTTTTCCATATAGTCGTTTGTTTAATAAATATAGATAATTATTTAAAAATGGTCTAAAAACATGAATACAATCAAGACACTCAGCCGTTGGATTGATGGATTAAACGAATGGGTCGGACGAGGCGTTTCCTGGGTGACGCTCTCTCTGGTGCTAGTCGTTTTTATTGATGTGGTCATGCGTTATCTTTTCAACACCAGTTTTGTTTTCACCCAGGAGCTAGAATGGCATCTGTTTGGCTTTATCTTCCTCATCGGCGCCGGCTACACCTTACTGCATGACGGACACGTGCGGGTCGATATTATCTACCAGCGTTTGGGGTTTAAAGGTCGGGCATGGATCAATTTATTAGGTGTTCTTTTTTTTCTGATTCCCGGTTGTATCATGGTCATCACGACGTCTTGGAAATTTACACTAAACTCATTTTCGATACTCGAGGGCTCACCGGATCCCGGTGGCATCCCGTTTCGTTTCATTATCAAAGGATGCATTCCCGTAGGATTTACGTTCCTTTTATTGCAGGGGCTTTCTTTGGGGCTGCACAGTTTTATGCAAATTCTGGGAATTGAAAAGGCAAAGGAGGAGAAATCCTGATGGAATATCTAGCAGCCTGGATGTTTCTAGCCTTGACAATATTATTGATGGGTGGATTTCCGGTCACTTTCACCCTTCTGGGCACTGCCCTGACCTTCGGGATGATCGGCTTTGGTTGGGATTTTTTTAATCTGCTTCCGTTGCGAATTTGGGGCAGAATGACCAACGTGACATTGGCGGCGGTTCCCCTATTTGTTTTTATGGGAGTCATGCTGGAGCGCTCCGGCCTGGCTGAAGAATTGCTGAACACCATGGGACTTCTCTTTGGTCGCCTACGGGGCGGTCTCGCGATTTCGGTGGTCATCGTCGGCGCTCTTTTGGGGGCTTCCACCGGAATTGTTGGTGCAACTGTCGTCACCATGGGTTTATTGGCCGTACCGACCATGTTACGCCGCGGGTATCAGAAAGAACTGGCCACAGGAACGGTGTCGGCCTCCGGAACCCTGGGTCAGATCATTCCCCCAAGTATCGTTCTGGTGTTGATTGGCGATATCGTCGGGGTTTCCGTCGGGGATCTCTTTATCGGAGCTATACTCCCGGGTTTTCTTTTAGTCGCTCTTTTTATCATCTATATTCTCATCGCGGCTTTCTTACGCCCCGGTGTTGCCCCAGCCATTTCTAAAGAAGAGCTGGCCCAGATAACCCCTAAGCAACTGGCAGCCCAGGTTGGAAGAGCTCTGTTGCCACCAGTGTTTCTGATGGTGGCGGTCTTGGGCTCAATTTTTGCCGGTATAGCATCCCCGACCGAAGCCGCTGCTGTCGGTGCCGTTGGCGCAACCTTGCTGACGATCATCAACAAAAAATTTAGCATGGTCACTCTGCGCGATGTCATGCTCACCACCGTGCGCTTGACCTGCATGGTCTTCATTATTCTGTGCGGTGCGGCAGCTTTTGGATTAGTTTTCCGCGGGCTCGGCGGAGATACTATCGTCAGGGATTTTTTAGGAGGTATTGCCGACAAGTACAGCCACGGTGCGGTTCTAGCCATCGTTATGATCCTGATCTTTTTTATCGGTTTTTTTCTCGATTTTATCGAAATCACATTCATTCATGTACCCGTTTTGGCACCGATCATGATCGATTTTGGATACGACCCGGTATGGTTCTGCATCTTGCTGGCCGTTAACCTGCAAACCTCGTTTTTGACACCACCTTTTGGATTTTCATTGTTCTATCTTAAGGCCGTCACACCGCCGGAGGTTACCACCGGTCATATCTACCGTGGTATTATACCGTTCGTGTTGTTTCAACTGATCGGGTTGGCCATTGTTGTGTTCTTTCCGAAACTGGCGACATGGCTGCCCGATATTGTTTTCGGGCCTTAAAAACACAGAAATCGGAAATCTCAGAAAGGACTTGACTATTATCAAGTAACCGTTAGATTAAATCATTGCTCTTGCGGGCCAAACCGAAAACGTCTGCGGGACGAGAACAAAAAGACATACGCATAAACGAAAGTGGTTTACTTTCTTGGATTGCCGCGAGGCTAAACTCAACCAATAAGGAGGTTTTTCTATGAAGCGACGTGATTTTCTAAAGAAAGCTGGTCTTGGCGCTGCAGCGGTTGCAGCAACCACGGTCAATGCTCCCGCCGTGCTGGCACAAAAGAAATACCGATGGAAAATGGTGACCACCTGGCCACCCAAACTTCCGGTGCTCCAGGAAGGTTGTGAACGGTTAGCTAAAAGAGTCAGTGAGATGACAGGGGGGCAACTCCAAATTCAAGTTTTTGCAGCCGGCGAACTCGTCCCGGCTATGGAAAGTTTTCAAGCCGTATCCGACGGCACGGTGGAGGTCGGCAGTGGCGCTTCCTACTACTGGGCCGGAAAAGAACCGGCCACCCAGTGGTTTGCAGCTGTCCCGTTTGGCATGAACGCCCAGGGGATGGCGGCCTGGTTCCACGGAGGTGACGGTTTGAAGCTTTGGGAAGAAGTTTACGCGCCGTTCAACCTGGTGCCACGTCCAGGCGGCTCCACCGGGGTTCAGATGGGCGGATGGTTCAACAAGAAAATCAATACCATTGATGACTTTAAAGGCCTGAAGATGCGAATCCCCGGCTTGGGCGGCAAAGTTGTGGCCAAAGCGGGCGGAACCGTGGTACTCACACCGGGTGGTGAGATTTTTACCAACCTCGAACGCGGTGTCATTGACGCAACCGAGTGGGTTGGGCCATATCATGATCTGCGCCTTGGCCTCTATCAAGCAGCAAAGTATTACTATTATCCCGGCTGGCACGAACCCGGAACCTATCTGGAATATTTCTTCAACAAAAAGGCCTATGATTCGCTGACAACGGAACTCAAACATATTGTCGATGTTGCCTGCATGGAAAACGAGCACTGGGTTCTGACCCAGTTCGACGCTAACAACGGCGCATCCCTGCAAACTTTGATTAACAAGCACAAAGTCCAGCTGTTTAAGTTCCCGGACGAGGTGCTCAACGCCCTACGACCGTTGGCTGAGGAAGTCCGTGAGGAAGAAGCTGCTAAAAGCCCCATGGCCAAAAAGGTTAACGAATCCTTTAAGAAATACCAGAAGGTGGTCGGAACCTGGGGCACGGTATCTGAACAGGCATATTATGACATCATTCAGCCGAAATACACACTCAAAGGCTAATAAGTTCAACCAAAGCAGTCAATTGAATTAATTTTATGCAAACTGATCGTTTCTAGGTTCAGCCTGGAATAAAATCCATCATCGCCAGCCGGTTTCATTGCCTCGGCTGGCGATTTTTTTTTAATTTAATTGAACATCAACGCAAACAAAAAAATGGTACCTGATATTAAAAAACTTCTTTATGCAACCGACCTTGTCGGAAAACGCGCGCTATGCGTTTGGATATGCCGTGTCTATTGCCAGCCAACACAATGCGAAAATCCGTGGTGAATCACTGCAAGTTTCGAAATATTATTCCTTAAACTTAATATCCTCCCCTTAATCTTCCTCAATCGACTCCACTGACTCCGATTGGGGCACCTCCTGAACTTTTTTCAGCTTGCGCTGAATAACCCGGGTACGAACTTCGGCCTGATCAATGCTATTGCTGGCTTCCTGAAGCTTCTTTTTGGTCTTGGCCAGCATGTCACCGAACTTACCGAATTCCGTTTTCACGGTCCCGAGCAGGTCCCATACTTCGCTGGAACGTTTCTCAATCGCAAGGGTTCTGAATCCCATTTGCAGACTGTTTAAAAGGGCCGCCAAAGTCGTCGGACCGGTCACCACGATCCGATAATCTCGCTGCAGGATATCACATAATCCCGGCCGCCGCAGCACCTCGGCATAAAGACCTTCCACGGGCAAAAACATAATCCCGAAATCGGTGGTATGGGGAGGATCAAGATACTTTTCTTTGATAAATTTGCCTTCGGCTTTGATGCGCGTTTCCAGATTTTTTATCGATTTTTCAGCCAGTTCCTTATCCGCAGCTTCCTGGGCGTCCAAAAGGCGTTGATAATCTTCCTGGGGAAATTTGGAGTCAATCGGCATCCAGACGATCTTTTCTTTGTCGGCATCCTGTCCGGGCAATTTAATGGCAAACTCCACCCGGTCATTGCTATTTTCTTTAGTGGCCACATTTACATCATATTGATCCGGAGTCAGTATTTGTTCTAGAATATGGCTTAATCGAATTTCGCCCCAGGTCCCGCGTGTTTTGACATTGGTCAGGACTTTTTTCAAGTCGCCCACACCGGTGGCCAGGGTGCGCATTTCTCCCAGTCCTTTGTATACTTGCTCCAAGCGCTCACTGACCTGCTTAAAAGACTCACCCAAACGCTTTTCCAAGGTGATTTGTAATTTTTCATCCACTGTAGCACGCATTTGTTCGAGTTTGTGTGTATTGTCTTGCTGCATAACCCTCAGCTGGGTCTCTAAAGTCTGGCGCATGGCTTCAAATTTTTCCTCATTGAGCCGGGTCATGGCCATCAGCTGTTTTGAAAAAGAGTCAAGCTGATCCTTTTGCACGCCAACATTTTCCGCCATGCGCTGTTGCAGAGAATCGCCGGAAATCTTTAATGCAGTACCGAGTTCCTGTCGTGCCAGTTGGGCATTGTGGGTCGTCTCCTGCCGATTGCGGGTAATCTCGTCTTTGACCACATTTTCCAGCCGTATCTGTTTAC
>JASFJP010000154.1:0-8930 GCA_050121225.1 Desulfobacterales bacterium | reverse complement strand
GCCGTATGTGTTTCTTGTCATCTATTTGGGGACATATTCCAACACCGAGGTTAACCCCAATCGGTTTATTGGTTGAGGCTTTTGCCCTTCGACTATCTTTCCTTAATGCTTTGGGCGTCTTTAATGCGCCTGCTGTAATAATGCCCAACCCCCCGGCTTCTGAAACCGGTACTGCTATTTTTGAAGTGCCAAATCCTGCATAGGCACCTTGGATAATTGGATATCTTATGCCTAACATTTCCGTTATTCTGGTTTTCCACTTCATCGTATAATTCCCTAATATTATCGCCATAAATGTCTAGCGAATTTCCCTTGTTTGTGAAACATTTTTCCCAATGGGCGCACGGTCGATCTTTGCCGTTTTGCCCATGGTCGAACATAACCTCCTTATTAGATTCAATTTTTATATACCAAGAACAAATTTCAATCATTGCATGATTTTTGCATTTTCCCAACCTCTTCACGCAGTTTATTTGAATTATATTTTCATTTTGAAATCCTAAATTTGAGGTTATGATTTATGCCCCTACCATTAGGTCACGCAGCTATCGGATTTGCCACCCATAGTTTAATATCGAATGATAAAGGCTGCTTTAATAAGTGGCGAGTGGCAATATTTATCGTCATTCTTTCGAATCTGCCCGATATTGATGTTTTACTTGGCCTTATTCTACAAAACAATGGCAGTGTCTTCCACAGAGGGCCGACTCATAGTATTCTATTTGCATTAATAATGGGATTGATAGCCTCCCAAACCTCGAAGCTCTGGTCGCACATACCCACGATAAGTTTCAAAACCAGTTTTTTGCTCATCCTTTCACATGTCGTCGCGGACTATTATTTAACGAATTCACCGGTGTCCTTTTATTGGCCATTTGAAGTCAGTTGGGTGACTGGCAATTCCGGATGGAGCCAAGTGTTACACACTGTATTTATTGATGCCGTGGAAGATACTGCGATTTTGCTTATTTGTACCTGTATCATAATCTTAGTTATGATTTTTAGGCGGTCTTATTTTTTTCGAAAAACGAAATTGTCAGACTCACTATTTTGCGCGGTTTCATTTCCAGATTCAAAATTCAAGAAGGGATTTCAAAAGGTTAAGCCGCAGTGATGGTGGCATTTCCGAGCTGAAATTTACTTTGTGGAGATATCCAGAATTGATACCAATCAGCATTAGTCTCCAAATTTAAAGTGAACCGAGGGCCCGTACGATTCTTCTCAGATCATATCGAGCTTGTCAGATAAAAGCTTTTCGTATCCAACTTTGATATTAAGTTCGACTAGCTCGAGGATGTTAATTGCTGACGATCTTTCGGCTTTTAACATAGCATGGCCCACATCACGATGAGTGAAAATGATGGTGAGACATGCAGTGGTTGTCATTAAGAGAGTTAAAAAAAAGAATGTTTTGATCTTAAGTGATGAAAACATGACCTATTCTTCCAAAGATTTAGGAAATCCAGTATGTTACAAATTCTATAATTCCACATCGGCGTGCATCATTTTTTTGTGATAGAAGCCTATTATGCGGAATTTAAACGAAAACTTTCTGGCTCTATCATGGGTGCCGATGCGGGTACAAAAATACGTTGCTGGTCGTTATTATATATCGGCCATTTTATAAAAAACTTGAAATAATTTATAATTAATTGAAGACGTTAGATGAAATGAAGTGATGAGTGATTTTGGGGGCATCTGGATAAGAAAGTAGGATTGAATTCGACAAAAGAAACGAATCTGTGCCATTTTTCAGCTTTCTTACAGCTGATAGAAATGTCCGCTGGGCTGGATGTGTCTACGGTTGTCTCAAAGTTGGGTCGTATTTCAAGATATTGTGTCAGTATCGATCTCATTTTCTAATTAATTTTGCTCCGTAGCCAATTTGATAAGATGAGCCCTGTAGTACGTCACACCATATGATTTTGACATCAAAATACTGCTGGGATTTACTGGTAAATTGCTGAGGTGGATTTTTTATGGATATGGAAATTTGATCACCTCGTGAAAGGTCTTCGTTAGATTCGAAATACAGCCCGCTTTTACTAAAGTTGTACATCGTGCCTCTGTAAAAAAAATCAGGGGGTGTCGTATGATGCAGGATAGGCGTTTCACATTTGATACGCTCATCCTTCCTGCGTTCATCACCGATTTTCATTTTCTTTTCTCCTGCCTTTTCCAGTCAACCTCACGCAGTGATCATGCCTTTAAGACGTTCATGCAGTATTAATCTCATATATTGGATTGTCTTGATTCTTTTCATCGATAGGCATTTCTGCCATGTGATGTTTATAAAGCATTTCATCGTTTATTTCCCTGCAGTAGATAAAGGATAATCGATATATGCCATCTTTAAATAGTGATTGCAGGTCGTTTTTGGGGAAAAGAATACCTGCCCAAATATTTGTCCAAAATGCTCTTATTTCAGATTATTCACGGTCTTGATTTCAAGGTTTTGTTTGAAACTCATACTCTAAATCCATTAATAATAGCTAGTTCCATCCCAGCAATGGGTACACAACTTATCTTTTGGTAAACCGATTGCTTCAACTAAATCGTTTAATCTCTGGTATTTTAGCGATGTCAGTTTTAATCTTTGTCTTATTTTATCAACCATGGCACGGTTTTTCTCACCCCCTGCTATCGCATATTCCGGTAGAAATTTTTCTTCCGATCCTTCAATTTCATTAATAGCTTTTCTCCCCGCAAGATCTAGGGTTGACTGAGATGTTGAAAAGTTTAAAAACTCGCAGGGATAAATCAGGGTAGGGCAAGCCGGTCGCATATGAACCTCTAAGGCTCCGTAGTTATATAAAATTTGAATCGTGTCTTTAAGCTGGGTGCCGCGGACAATCGAGTCTTCGCAGAATAAAATTTTTTTCCCGGCGATCAGCTGCTTTATCGGTATTAGCTTCATCTTGGCAACCAGATCCCTTATGCTTTGCATTTGGGGCATAAAACTTCTGGGCCAGGTAGGTGTGTATTTGACGAAAGGCCTGACATAAGGCACATGCTTTTCATTGGCATAGCCAATGGCATGTCCTATTCCAGAATCGGGAATACCGGCAACAAAGTCGATAGCTATCGTATCATTTTTTGCCAACGTTTTGCCACAGCGATTTCTTACCGATTCAACATTGATGCCTTCGTAATTTGAAGCCGGATATCCGTAATAAACCCACAGAAAGGCACATATTTGCATTTGGGCTGCAGACGGCTTTCTTTGCTCGTATCCTTCCGCTTTCAGGTAAACAATTTCACCGGGACCAAGGTAGGTTTCAATTTCATAACCTAGGTTGGGAAACGCACAGGATTCTGAAGCGGCGGCGAATGCGCCGTCTTTTTTACCAATGACAATAGGTGTTCGGCCCAATCTGTCTCTGGCCGCATAGATGCCTTTTTCTGTGAGTAAAAGCATCGAGCAGGATCCTTTGATGGACTGCTGTGCGTGTTGGATGCCTTCTTCAAACGAGCCTTTTCCACAGATTAACATGCCGACTAATTCGGTCGGACTTGTTTCCCCGCCGCTTATTTCAGAAAAATGCATCTTATTTTTATATGCTCTGGCTGTAAGTTCATCCATGTTGTTAATCTTACAAACCGTCACAATCGCAAAAGGGCCCAAGTGCGATCCTATAATTAGTGGTTGAGAGTCATGATCACTGATAACACCGATACCCTTATCGCCTTGCAGTTTAGGAAGATCGGCTTCAAATTTAGATCTAAAATAGTCGTTTTCAATGTTATGAATGGATCTTGAGAAATCCGTTGAATTTTTTACGGCCAGACCGCCGCGTTTTGTGCCGAGGTGTGAATGATAATCGGTACCAAAAAATAAATCATTTAAACAATCGTCTTGCGCTACGCAGCCGAAAAATCCTCCCATCGGTCTTCCCCCTTAAATTTAAAATTTTCTGGTTATCTTCAAAGCCCGTGTAACTCACTCGAGCTTTCGAGATAACCGTATAAAATTTTTTTAATACCCTGCCCGCGTAATGTCTCTAGTCAGTGGTTCGTTGTCCGTCGATGATAAGCGCAAAGGAAGGCCAATGCTATATCTCTTCTGATTGAGAGATAGAATTTCGCCACCAATCCTGAATGTTCTCGTATTCTTATTGCTGAACTTTTTAGCATCAAACTTAAATTTGTTTCATAATTACGGTTTGCTGAAAAAAACAACCCATCCTTTCTAATCCAACGGACAACCGACACAATTGAATTGCACTCAATTGAGGTAATAATTAAGCGATGCGGCAGAGCACGATAGAAATATACCAAAATTACAAAAAAAGGAAGGATGTAATAAGAGATGGTCTTCTTACTTGATTTAAACTAATTTTATAATGCAATGATTCCTGTGAAATGCAGCAGAGGTGGGGCATGAAAGCGAAATCGAGTTGAGCTTGCCGCCTCATCTCGATTTCCAAATGCTTATCGGATTGCTCATCAGACCGCGCTTGCACCGCCGTCAACCATCAACGTCTGACCGGTAATAAAATCGGAAGCTTTCGAACACAAAAATAATACCGGCGCGGCTACGTCCGCGGGTTCGGCAATTCTTCCTGATGGAATCGTCTTTACTATCTGATCATGCAGTTCCGGATTTGACCAGAACGGTTCGCTGAATTTGGTTCGGACCATACAGGGTGCGACCGCATTGACCTGGATGTTAAAGGACGCTAATTCCTGGGCCAGTACCTTGGTCATCATTTCGATGCCGGCTTTGGCGATACCGTAAATGCCCATGAAGGGCGCTGCTCGTCTGCCGGCAATAGAAGAGATGCTCACGATTTTACCTTTCCTCTGGTCCCGCATGATCTGGCCTGCTTTGCGGGCGCACAGAAAGGTGCCGTTTAAGTTGCTGTCGATGATCTTATTCCAAAGGCCGGGATCGGCATCAACAACACCGGTAACGATGTTCATGCCGACATTGTTGACCAGCCCATCGATAGCACCGAATGCATCGATGGCTGTCTGAAATAATCGGTCGACATCCTCACTTTTGCCGATGTGAGCCTGAACGGTTTTCAAGCTTTCTCCGGCATTAAGCGAATCAGCGGCTGAGTCAAGTCCCTCTAGCTTTCGACCACAAATAACCACCTTAGCCTTTTGATCCAGCAGCATTTTGGCGATTTCCAGTCCAATACCTCTGCTTCCCCCGGTCACGACAAACACGTTATTCTCTAAATTAAAGGATAAAATGCTCATTTAGATCTCTCCTAATCGATGTAGAGTCTCTGCCCGGGATATATTTTGCTTCCGGGATAGAGCTGGTTTAATTGAAGGAAACGCTCCAAGGGCATATTGTGCCGCTTAGCAATGATAAACGGGCTATCGCCAGGCCGAACTTTATACGTGGGCAAACCGGCAACGAGTGGTGATTTGTGCTGTCCCGCTCCCGGAAAAATCGTCAGTACTTGCCCTTTGTACAAATTAGTTGTCGATAAATTGTTTAGCTCTTGAATTCTTTTGGTTGTGGTGCCGTACTGTTTGGCGATGATATATAGCGAATCGCCTTTTCTGACAATATGCGTTACGCGCCTTCCGTCATTAGTTTTCTTTGGCGCCTTAGATTTATAGGAGATGTAACCCCTTTGGGGGATTTTCAAAAGCTTGCCGGCAACAATATAGTTTGAGCGCCGCAAATTGTTGGCCCGCATGATACTGCCAACACTGGTACGATACTTTCGAGAAATAACGGATAGGGTTTCCCCCGGCCGGACGCGGTGGTAGACATAAGCCCTGCGGGGCGGATGGGACACCGGTATTTGATCTATGTTGGCAAGCAGCAATTCGCCAGTACCGGATGGAATTTTGAGATTATATTTATTCCCGGGCAATATTTTATATCGGAGTTCCGGGTTCAATTCTTTTAATACCCGTTCATGGACGCCGATTGATTTTGCCACATTCTTAAGGTGTACTTGTTTGTCGACAATCACGGTTTCATATACTAGAGGAGGATCCACAGCAATCTGATCCATGCCGTATTGTTCAAGATTATTAATTATGTGAAGGGTGGCTAAAAATCTTGGTACATAACGAGCGGTCTCCCGGGGTAGCCTTTCGTAGAGATCCCAAAAATTATCCAGATAATTTAGATTTTGACTGCGGATGACCCGCAGAACTCTCATTTCCCCGCAGTTATAACCGGCGAGAACCGTGGACCAGTCCCCAAACATTCCATGCAGCTCCTTGAGATAATCGATAGCTGCCGCCGTCGACTTTGTAGGATCCATCCTCTCATCAATGAATTTGTTGCGTGTCAGGCCGAATTTGTAGCCGGTTGACGGTATAAACTGCCACAAGCCGAGGGCGCGGGAGCGTGAAAGTGCTCTGACCTTAAAACTGCTTTCAATCAATGGCAGCCAAGACAACTCCGTCGGAAGGCCGGCTTCCGTCAAAGCGTTCACGATGGCAGGTCGATATCGCCCCGAACGGCGATACGCTTGGATGAAGCTTTGCCTCTCCCTGCCTTTGGTGAAAAGATCGATTTCCTTCTGAACGTGGCGGTTGATAACCACAGGAATGGCATTATGGTTACCATTGACGACGATATTGCGGGAGGCGTATATTTCCAGAATGCGTTTGGAAATCATAAAACGCAAATCTTCTTTTTGTTGGACTAATTTAGGACTTTCCGCGGTGTCGGCGCTTAATATCAAGGCATACGCCCGATCCAGTGCCTCGACAGCATTTTCGAGTTCGCCTTCCTGCCAATTGTCTTGTGATAGCTGGCACAGTTCAAGGGCTTCATCCAGATCCGCTTGAACCTTTTTGGTGGGAGATAAATCAGCTCCAACAGTACCCTCAAATTGGGGGGTATCTTCTCCAGACCCGGCTACAGCAGCTTCCAGCTGCCTTGCTGCAACCGCAGAATTCGTCGATGCTCGTATTTCCGCGGCCTCCGTTTCCAGGGTGATTTCTGCAGGATAAGTTCCAGTTGGCGGTGAGAGGGTGGAATCTCGAGAGATTGAATTTTGAGATTTTGATATGTCAAACCCAAGGTGGGTGCAACCGGCGAAGATCACCAACGTCAAAACCGCATAAACATAATCTACTAGCTTCATCACTTCAGTTCCTTCAAAATTTGGATCGCTAATTCAGCGCTGCAATCGTGATTTTTTTCTTTTTTTATGTTTATATTTCTGATTAAACAAATATAGCTAAAATTGTCAAGGGCTTATATTCTTTTTTGCCCTTTTGCGTCCCTTGGAAAGCTGTGTAACCTGCACTCGGTTCGTGATTTTCGGTATAAAGTACGTAAAACCGATTAACCTTTTGACTTTTTATCTATGTATCATGATTACGGATACTTTCAAACCAAACAGGGGATAAATGTATCATTTCTGCGAAATTTATGCCAAAATTTATTGTCACTCTTTTCATTGGAAAAATAATGCTTACCTTGAAAGGCCTTACTTTAGTTATAATGAAAATTTTACCAAGGTTATTAATGGGATATCGCCGCGCGTCCTGAAAACTTTAGCTAAAATTATTTGAAAACAAAGACCTTCAGTCCACTGAAAAGTGAGTTTGGGGACAAGACAAAATATTGACGTTGGGCTTCCATACTTAAACCTTAAACGCTCATTTGAGTCTAAAGCCTCTTGAACTGGGTATAAGTCTGTTGAGGTTTGGATGCTGATGTCTTTTTTGGAATTCAACTTTTTTTGATAAACCATATTGAAATTATAAGAAATTTATACTATTGTTTATAAAAACTCAATTAGTGTGTCGCCCTGCATCGATCATATCGACTATATTTCCCAATCAGGCATGACTCCAGTATACCTTAGACGGAATTTCTTTAGGTATAGCTCAGCGATCCAGGAGTACCTATCTGCTAAAAATGATAGAAAATCGGCGAATAAGCTAAATTTTTAGCATTTTGATATGATTAATTACATATAATCGGCCAAAATAAATAGTTTTTGAGTTTGATATTTACTTTAGTGACCGCTAAAAAGGATTGTTTTAAGTATAGGGGATGCAATTCTTTTTTAGTTAATCAATATCTGGAATAATTTTAGATTCTTAGGTTGTGTAGCCAGCGTAGCTCAGCTGGTAGAGCAACTGATTTGTAATCAGTAGGCCGTGGGTTCGAGTCCCTCCGCTGGCTCCATAATAGAATTTGGATTTCGGCCCTTCCGGAACGTCAACTGCACGAATCGTTTGCAGAGACATTTGATTACCGTTTACTTTAGGGTGAAATAAGGTTGGGCCAGGAGAATCGGATTTCGGAATAGCTTTCCGCCATCTGCACGCCCGAATCCGCCGTGCTCAATGATAGCGTATGGTGGGGTTCCCGAGCGGCCAAAGGGAACAGACTGTAAATCTGTCGGCGAAGCCTTCGGAGGTTCGAATCCTCCCCCCACCACCAACCTGTATCCGATGCTTATGTAGGAGATTTCGGCCGAATATCGGGATCGATCTAAACTACGTAGCTTCCTGCAAACGCCTAATAGCGCGAAGAGAGGGACCTTATTTCTGTTATCTCTGCTACTGTGGTGGGAGTCGTTCATTTGAATTTCGAGCGGGAGTAGCTCAGTTGGTAGAGCTTCAGCCTTCCAAGCTGGATGTCGCGAGTTCGAGTCTCGTCTCCCGCTCCAACACGTATAAGGTTTCATCATACCTGAGGGGAGGAATTTTCCAAAACCCGGTATAGATTGCCCACGTAGCTCAGTCGGTAGAGCGCTTCCTTGGTAAGGAAGAGGTTCACCGGTTCGATTCCGGTCGTGGGCTCCAATTTAAACTTCTGCCAGACTTTATGGATTGTGTGTCTGGATGGCCGGTGATGAGGTAATCATTTCGAAACCACAAAACAAACCATATCCAAAAACCATGGGAGGACGGTAATATGGCGAAGGAGAAGTTTGAGCGCACGAAGCCGCACGTAAATGTAGGCACGATAGGTCACATTGATCATG
>JASFJP010000153.1:0-8947 GCA_050121225.1 Desulfobacterales bacterium | reverse complement strand
TTTTAAAAATCCAAGGGAAATCACATGGCCGGATATGAATAGGAAACCGGATAACGCCCGGAAAAAAACTAATCCCAACGTTAAGTATGTTGAAACAGATTGCTTTTAATGCGGTTCATCGGCTACAAAGGCCGGTCCCACGGAAAAGATAGTGTAGATCTTGAGCAGTTCTCGATGATGAAAATGTAAGTCAGCCCCCTTTGGTTGACGCTTTACCCCGTGCTCTGGGCGATGCACCCCGTGACTAACAGACAAAGGAGTCGAGCTGTGCTGAAAAAAATTAAACTAAAAGATGCCGTTGGAACGAAGTTAGCCCATGACATCACCGAAATAAGCCCTGGAAAATTCAAAGGAGCTGCCTTCCACAAAGGCCATACCGTTTGCAATGAAGATCTCTGCCATCTCCAGAAACTAGGCAAAAATCACCTCTATGTTATCGATTTGCAGGAAGATGAAATTCATGAGGACCAGGCCGCCTCTATTCTGGCAGACGCCCTGGCCGGCGAGGGGGTGATTTGGAAAGATGAACCCCGGGAAGGCAAGATAAAATTGATAGCCGACAAAGATGGGTTGTTCGCAGTCGATACGGCGGCCCTTGCCGCCTTCAACATGGTGGATGAAGTCATGTGCGCTACGTTACACAACCATACCCTTGTCAAAAAAGGAGAACAGGTGGCGGCCACTCGAGCCATTCCGCTGGTGATAAAACGTACCCCGATCGAACGTGCGGCGGCCATCGCCCGGCAAAACGGCGCCGCACTTTGCGTTCAATCGCTCCGCCACGCCAAAGTCGGCCTGGTGATAACCGGCAATGAAGTCTACCACGGTTTAATCGAAGATCGCTTTGCTCCAATTTTATCTGAAAAAACAAAAGCTTTGGGCTCCAGAGTGGACGGCATTACATTTGCGCCGGATGTTGCAGAAAAGATCTGCATGGCAATCCAATCGCATCTGGAACGCGGATGCGATTTGTTGATGCTCAGCGGCGGAATGAGCGTGGATCCGGACGATGTCACCCGCAAGGGGATTCGATTGGCCGGAGCCACAGAGATGTACTATGGATCCGCAGTGCTTCCTGGAGCAATGTTTCTTGTCGCTTACCTTGGAGACATCCCATTGTTGGGTGTCCCGGCATGTGGACTGTATCACCGGATCACCGTTTTAGATCTGGTGCTGCCACGTATTTTAGCCGGAGAAAAAATCGGCAAAGCAGAACTGGCCTTCTTGGGACACGGTGGACTTTGCAAGGATTGCGAGGAGTGTGTTTATCCGCACTGCCCATTCGGCAAATAAAAGCGACTTCAAAGCCTCATCTCGAGTCTGAATGACCCGCCCGCCTCGCCTGAGCGGCTCGCGATGGCGGGCAGGCTGCGTTGCCAAGCAATTTAAAATGCTCACATACTAACGAGCATGCTCCGCTTTTAAATCAGCTGCCGCCTTATCCTCGGACCCGGCCCAAGGCTTTGAAGCTGCTTTTGATGCCACTCACGTATGGATTATAAATATGGCTAAACTTAAATTAAGATCAGCCCAGTGGATTGTTGATGAACACAACAACATCATCATCGGCAAAGGCAGAGCCGAAATCCTGGAAAACATCGAAAAGACGGGCTCCATCAACCAGGCTGCCAAGGTGATGAAGATGTCTTACAAAGCCGCCTGGAGCAAAATAAAGGCCACCGAAAAACATCTGCAGACGGAAATTGTGCATGCGGATAGAAAAGAGGGCTCCCGATTGTCCAGAGAAGGTAAGGAGCTGTTAGAAAATTACAGACGCTTAAAAGATAAATGTATGTCTGCCGATGACAAAATATTCGGTGATATCTTCAGATAAAGATGGATCAAGTTTATGCTCGCAATAATCATGACAATGGTATCAGCAAAATACATAGTGCAATTTATGAAGTCTCAATAATTACAAGATATCTGCAAGACTTCGAATAGGAGCGTAAAATCCGGCTTCTATCATTTTGTGGAGACTCTCATCTGCCTGAGCCAAACTGATAACAGGAAAGCACGGCCTGCCTGACAAGTTCCCCTACAGACGTTTCCCGTTTTCTGGACAGCGCTTTCAAGCCTTTCGCCAGTTCGGGTTTAACCTTAACATGTATGGTCGAACTTTGCGTCATATTCACCTGTATTTATATATATGTACAAGATTAGATATAAATGCAATATATCTACTAAAAACAAATGTCAAGGTGGGATGTTTTATTGGAAGCTAACTGAATTGTTTAAGTAGGTGATCAAAAAAATTCTTTAGGTAGAAAGGGGGTTTCCGTTTAATCCAATTGACGAGAAAGCGGTTAATCCACTTGCACGAGCTCATCCATTTCATCTTTGCCATCGGCTTGCTCTTCAGCTTCTGGTTCCTTGATATCCGCTTTTTCTTGTTTTACAAAAAAATATTCTCGATCGTCGAAAATAAGTATGGCAGATTGATCGCCATTCACAGATAACATTTCCATAATTTTGCCGGCAATTTTATTAATATAAAATCCGATGGGGAAAAAATTTTGTGTCCGTAATTCTGCGATCAACGCCGTTCTGCCCTCTGAAATAGAAGACTTTAAGTTCCGGATATCATAGGTCTGTTCACAAAGAAGCGCAAAATCCTCTTCCTGTATCACCGCATTATTTCGTTTGCGCAAATCTGATTGAATGACGGCATATTCTTGAATCAAAAGTTCTTCTTTTTGGAGGCTTTTCCGAATATGAAATTTTTGTTTCATTGTCCCAATCTTTTATATGTATGAAGAGGGTCGAATTATCTCATCACCCTTACTTTAACGGCTTGACGCCCGTATCTGGTGTCCTTAACTTCAAAAGTGACGCGATCAGACGTTTTCAGACCAAAGAAGCCATGATCGATAATGCTTGAACTGTGAAAGAAAATGTCCGTCTCTCCTTCAGATTCTATAAAGCCGTAGTTCTTTTTAGTGTTGAACCACTTGACGATTCCTTCCTGCATAGATTCCCTTCTTTATAAATAAAGTTATCCGAAATTTCCTGAAATAATTAATTTTAAATTCTATCATGTGCTTAAATGAGAAAGGCCGAGTCACTTCGACTTTGCCTTCAGAGCTTGATGTGTTCTTTGTTCTTTCAGGAAATATTATTTGGCATTTACCTGTGATTCCCGGAGCGGATTTTCAGGATAATCAACATGAACCCTTTAAATCATGAACTAATCCTTTATCGCAGAAGAACACAGAATTGTCAATGAAGATTAATTCACCGCTGTTTTCAAATAGTCAAAAAATAACATCCCCACCATGGCAACACATTCCATATCTAAATACGTTTCGGTCCTTTTTTCGAACAAGACCGTGCATTGCGCAGGAAACTCTTCATCTTTGTCGTTGAACAGCAATAATAGAGGAACTCTCGGCAGAGCATCAAACTGCAATTGAAGATCATATGGAAATTCGTCGGCAGGTGCCCGCCCGCCAATTTTTTTCCCGGCGTTTTCAAGTGCTGCCATCCTTCCGGAAAATGTTTCAGCGATAGGCTTCGTTACCGTGTTAAAAAACGCGTGTATTAAAGGTGCCGCATCGTTAAAGTCTTTGTAAGTAACCCACCCTCCGCGTGGCAACTCGCTGGAAGGACACATCAAAAGATATTTACACAATATGACACTGACCGAAAGGTGAGGTCTCCTGCCGGACGGATCAGAGATCCTTTCATTTGATACCCGGTAAGGTCTACCAAAAAAGGGAATGATGATATCGCCACCATCAATTTGAACATCTAGTTTGTGTTCTATTTCTTTGAAATCGAGTTCGCCCAACTGGGATAGGTAGTTTTGGTATGTTTCCTCGTAGACATGTGGCTTTTTCATAAGACACCAACGTTATTACAAAAACCCGAAATTAGATTTAGATTATTGCAAAAGCACGTACCGCAAAGGACCCCATGCCCTTAACCGGCGGCGGAACGGCAAAAAATTTAAAGCCGTTATCCGGCAGCTTGTCCAGATTGCATAGGTGTTCGACAATCGGTATTCCCGCACCCAGTAAAACCGTATGGACCGGGCGGGTCCCGTCTTGGTTGTCATCGATATTTAAAGAGTCGATACCAACAAGCCTCGCCCCAGCTGCCTTTAAAAACTGAGCGGCCCCGCGGTTAAGAAATGGATGACTCTCAAAGTATTGCTCAGATCCCCAGTACCGATCCCATCCAGTATGAATTAAAACCGCCTTGCCCCTGAGATCGTGTCCTTTGAACAGATTCTCCTCAATTGCTCGGTTTCCCGGATCCGAATGCAAGGCTGCTCCGTCCAAATTAGCGATACATGTCAGATTAATTTCTGAAAGATCATTGCCATCGGCATATCGATGATAAGGTGCATCAATATAGGTGCCGGTGTTGGCAACCATCTCGATTTTCCCGATCTGAAATGTGGTCCCATTAGTATAGTGCTTTTTAGAATCTTCCCTACTTAAAAAATCAGTTATTATCGGCTCAGGTAATCCCGTGTAGGTAATCATGCCGTCTTCAATTATATGGCTGAGATCGATGATTTTTCCCATTTCCGGCGCACCTTTGATTTTATTTGGTTATTTGCAAAGACCAAGTGACTTCTTCAGGAATAGGCGTTGAAGGTGAGCCGATTCGCGGATGGGTGACTGTCTGGGGATTTTCTTAAAGAGATCCCATCAATTCTTATAAACTGGAAACTGCTGACACAAATCGACCACTGCTGCGGAAACCTTTGCAAGTATCTCGCTATTTTCACGATTCATCACCACTGTGTCTATCATCTCCACGATTTGCGAAATTTCGTCCAGCCCCATTGCTCTGCTTGTTATGCCCGGGCTACCGATTCTTATACCACTAGTTACCTCAGCCCTTTGAGGATCACCTGGAATCACATTGCGATTTAAGATGATACCAACCGATTCCAACAATTTTTCAGCAATGTCACCAGTTATTCCCTTAGACCTTAAATCAACCAGAACCAAATGGTTGTCGGTTCCTTCCGATATGATTCGATAGCCTCGCTTTTCAAACTCCGCTGCGAATGCTTTCGCATTCTCTATCGTTTTCCGTTGCAATTCCTTAAATCTCGGTTCCATGGCCAACTTGAAGCACACCGCTTTCGCCGCCACAAGATTAAGTGAAGGAGTTCCCTGAGCTCCCGGGAAAATGGTCCGGCTGATTTTTTTGGCATGCTCCGACTTGCACAAGATCACTCCGCCTCTTCCTCCTTTAAGGGTTTTATAAGTCGTAAAGGTCACAAAATCCGCGTGCGGAACCGGACTGGGGATCACTTCGGCTGCCACCAAACCGGCAATATGGGCCATATCCACCAGCAAATATGCAGATACACCTCGAGCGATTTCGGCAAGTTTCTCGTAATCGATCAAGCGGGAGTAAGAGCTTGCACCGGCCACCATCATATGCGGTCTAAATGAATCTGCAAGATGTTTGACCTCTTTGTAATCAATGCGTTCGTTTTCCAGATTTAAGCCGTAATGCTGAAAGTTGAAGCATTTGCTGGTGATGGATGACGGGTCGCCGTGCGAAAGGTGTCCGCCGTGGGACAGTCGCATGCCCAAAACCCTATTACCGATTTCGAGAACAGAAAAATATACTGCCAGATTGGCCGATACCCCACTGTGAGGCTGAACATTGGCATGCTCTGCACCGAACAGACGTTTGGCACGCTCAATTGCCAGCTGCTCCATCTCATCAGCGTGCGTGCACCCCGCGTGAAAGCGATTCCCCGGATATCCTTCCGCAGCCTTAGAACTGAATATCGCTCCTTGAGCTTCCAGAATCGAGCGCGGTGCATGATTCTCAGCGGCAATTAGGTCCAGTGTGTTTTCGACTCTCGCTTCTTCATCCTGAATTATGCGAGAAATTTCAGGATCGTCTTTGGGTAGATAGTTCATGAATACGCTCTCCGCAAATGCGCAGCGAGTTAATCGACAAAAAGAGGTAGTCCAGGGCTCTATAAATCATTTCCGGGCAAATTGTTCGACGAACCTGCGGTAGTTGAGAATAGTTGCTTTTTCTCTTTTTCTCTCAATAAATCTATTTTTTCTCTCAGCAACGAAAGCTCTTTTCTTCTGTTTTCTACAAATAATTCGATGTCTTCTTCATTTCTTTTGAGCCTTGGAATTATGGTAATAATAATACGCCTGGGAAGTGACGGTGTGTTCAGCCGTTCGAGATAGTCTAAAAGTAAGTTGATATTACTGATAAAGTTCTCATATTTGTAGCGATGAAACTGGTTGTTAACGAGAACTTCGCCCATAAAATAACTTAAGGCCATTTGTTGGGCCAGTTTGGCTTTTTTTTCAGCCTGCCGGGCTAGTTCCTTGTTCCCCGATGCCTCAGCGGAGAGTAACATATTCACCGCTTCAGAAGCTCTTTCGGCATGCCGCAATACCTGGAAAAAATCAGATTTCAACATCAATGCAGTTTCAATTATCTTAATATTATCAGTTACTTCGGACAGTTTTATAAAGGTCGACGAATCACTGGTCTCAAACAGAGTCGAAAAAGAAACCGGACCTTCAATATACTGGCGGTAGTACATGCTGGCGCGTCGCAGCAGCAACGTAAACTCTTGAATAAACAAAACGAGAAGCGCCTTTTGTTGTCGAAATGACAAAATATCATAATACTTAAAACCTGCATAGGCGGCTAGCAAACCAACCAACAAAGGTATTAGAATGCCGACATAGATATCCATAATCATCCTTCAGCATATAGGGATAGTTTTAGGCATATCGCGATGTAACCCTTGAAAAATATATGCGAAAAAATTCGGCGTGTCAAAGGATATCCAATGTTGCAAAAACCGCCGGTTTGGATGTGGCCATCGTGATCAAGTCACAGACGAATATCGGCATGTCATCTTTCAGCAAATCCCTCGGGGTCTCTGTTACTGATGCGCGAATAAGTTTTGAATTGTGCGAATTAACCCCAATTTTCATTTAAGCTTTAGATCAAAATGCCGATCAAACCTATAACAAATAGCTCTTCATATTCAGGTTTCGGTATATCAGATCCATGAAATCTGCAGGTACTTCCCTGCGGATCTCTAATTGGTTGAAAATACGTGAAATTCAAAAAATATGAAAATGATTGAGCGAATATTGTCCCAAGTGAAGGTTAATAGCAACGATTATGGATATTGCGACGATCATAGGACTATTAGGCGGAACATTTTTAGTTAGCATTGCGATTTTTATTGGGGGTAATGTCAGTACGTTCGTCAATCTCCCGGGGTTGTTGATTGTTGTGGGGGGAACGGTTGCCACCTGTTTTATCAAATTCTCCATGTCGGATGTGATCAATTCTGTTCGTGTTGCCATGAAGGTGTTTACTGTTAAGATTGATCCTCCGGATCAGATTATGGAAAAAATGGTATCTATCGCCAAAGTTGCCAAAGAAAGGGGGCTGATGGCTCTGGAGAATGAGAAGCCGGATGATGAGTTTGCATCCAAAGCTTTTCAGTTTCTGGCGGATGGTTTTGACGAAGAACAAATTAAGGAGCTGCTGAAAAAAGATGTCAATTTAACGATTCAACGCCACTCTGTCGGACAAAAAGTGTTCAAGGGCATGGGAGCATCGGCACCGGCTTTTGGTATGATCGGAACCTTGATTGGACTCGTGCAAATGCTTGCCAATATGGCCAATCCTCAGGATATCGGCCCAGCGATGGCGGTCGCTCTACTGACCACTCTTTATGGGGCAGTACTTGCCAATCTGATTTTCATCCCCCTGGCAGATAAACTGGCCTTAAGAAGCCAACAGGAACAAATTACAAAAAATCTAATCATGGATGCTACGCTGGGTATTGCCCGAGGATTGTCCGGAATGGTGTTCCAGGAAACCCTCAAAATCCATCTTTCGCCAAAAGAACGCCTAAAAGTCGTGCCCAAAGCCAAAAGCGGGGGTAGCGCTTAATGAGCGAAGATATTCTTCCCGGCAATGGAGCAGAAGAGCAGGAAGGTGCTCCCGCCTGGGTTGTAACTTTCGGCGATCTGATGAGTCTCCTGCTCTGCTTTTTCGTTCTGATGCTGTCGTTTTCCGAAATGGACCGTAACAAATATCGGGTCGTCTCCGGTTCTTTAAAAAATGCCTTTGGTATCCAGCGCGAAGTCCCGGTTTTTGAATCTCCCAAAGGACAAAAAATGATCGCCAGAGAATTTGATCAAGCGATCATATTAACCAAAATCGAGGAAGTTATTGAGCAGATAAATTTTAAGCTTGATAAAGATTTTCATGATTTGCAGGGATTTGTGGACATAGAAGTCAAAGAGGATCAGGTTAGTATTCGTCTATTGGGAGAAGCCACTTTCGATACCGCCAAAGCAAAAATCCGATCTGGATTCAAGCCATTACTTCTGAAACTGGGTGAAGTATTGAGTCAAACCACAGGTGAAATCATTATTGCCGGCCATACAGACAATATACCCTACCGGGGCGGTCGGTTTGGTACCAATTTGGGCTTATCGATGGCTCGGGCAGGAACCGTGGCAGAATTTTTAATTGAGCATACCACTATTGATCCCAAGAGAATATCAACGATGGGATTCGGAGAATACCGTCCGTTGATGGATAATGACACACCGCAGGGGCGTCAAAAAAATCGGCGGGTGGAAATCGTTCTGACACTTTGATAAAATTACAAACCCCAAAAATGTATCTCAAGCTAATTCTCATAAATTTGATTGTCCAATTTCTGATCTTTTTGCCAACACTAACTCAGGCTGAAACTATTGTTCTTAAAAGCGAAAAACAGATCATAGTTGAAAAGTCCTGGGAAGAAGACAATCATATCTGGTTTATCTTTCAGGGAATGAAGGCCTGTATTCCTAAACATGAAGTTAAAAAAATCGTCCACAACGATCCAAAACAGGGTCAAAAGGCATCTCTGCCTAAAGTCAAAAAGAACAACTTCGTGTCAAATGTCTCCAGGCCGACAAAA